>WFQB01000103.1 GCA_015487305.1 Parvularculaceae bacterium
GCTGCCAAAATCCGCGCCCCTATAAAAACTGGCGCCACCATGCGCTTTGACAAATATAAAAACTTCATAGAGGGCGCAGAGGCTTTGGAAGAAAAATTATCACCTCTTCCCTCCTCTCCAAAATAACCAATAAAAAACCCCCAAAGGCCATAAACCTTTGGGGGTTTTGTTTTAAGCTTTAATCTGTTTTTACATACCGCCCAAAATGGCCAGCAATAAAAGCGCGATGATATTGGTAATTTTAATCATCGGATTAACCGCCGGACCGGCTGTATCTTTATAAGGATCGCCAACCGTATCACCGGTTACCGCAGCTTTATGAGCCTCAGAGCCCTTACCGCCATGATTACCATCTTCGATATATTTCTTGGCATTATCCCAAGCCCCGCCACCGGCAGTCATGGAAATCGCCAGAAAAAGACCGGTGATGATAACGCCCATCAACATCGCCCCAAGGGCTGAAACCGCAGCGCCCTTATCGGCAACCCACATCACGGCAAAGAACAACGCCACCGGTGAAAGGATTGGCAAAAGCGACGGCACCATCATTTCTTTAATCGCAGCGCGGGTCAGCATATCAACGGCGCGGCCATAATCCGGCTTTTCCGTGCCCTGCATAATGCCCGGCTTTTCCTTGAACTGACGACGCACCTCATCAACAACCGATCCGGCAGCGCGGCCAACCGCCTGCATGGCCATAGAGCCAAACAGGTAAGGCAATAAACCACCTATGAAGAGGCCAACAACCACATAAGGATTGGACAAGGCAAAGTCGAAAGAAACACCTGAGAAGAAGGAGTCCTTCACCCCCGGCAAATTCGCCTCATGAATGAAGTGTTTCAAATCTTCCGTATAAGCCGCAAACAACACCAAAGCCCCAAGGCCCGCCGAACCAATGGCATAGCCCTTGGTCACGGCTTTGGTGGTGTTGCCAACCGCATCCAGCGCATCGGTTGTATCGCGCACCGAACCTTCAAGGCCGGACATTTCTGCAATACCACCGGCATTATCGGTCACCGGACCAAAGGCATCGAGCGCCACAATCATGCCAGCCAAAGCCAACATGGTCGTCACCGCCGTAGCGATACCGTAAAGCCCCGCAATTTGGAAAGTTGCCACAATACCAAAAACAATGATCAGCGCCGGCAAGGCCGTTGCCTCCATGGAAACCGCAAGCCCCTGAATAACATTGGTGCCATGACCGCTTTCAGAAGATTTGGCAATAGACTGCACCGGACGGAATGTTGTCCCGGTATAATATTCCGTGACCCAAACAATCGCCCCGGTAACAACAAGACCGATAATCCCGCTCATCACCAATGACATGCCACTAAAGCCCGTGCCCTCAATCGCGCCCAGGCCAAAGACCTGCTGCGCCACCAGGAACAAAGCACCGACAGACAGAACGCCTGTAACAATAAGCCCCTTATAAAGCGCCCCCATAACATTTTTGGAGCCTTTCCCAAGGCGCACAGCAAATGTGCCAAGGATCGAGGTTATGATACATGCGCCGCCAATCGCCAGTGGAAACAGCATAAAGTCGGCGGCCTGTCCGGCAAAAAGGATGGCCCCCAAAATCATCGTCGCCGCGATTGAGACCACATAGGTTTCAAACAAGTCAGCAGCCATGCCCGCACAATCGCCAACATTATCACCAACATTGTCAGCAATAGTTGCCGGATTGCGCGGATCATCTTCGGGAATACCGGCTTCAACCTTACCAACCAAATCGCCACCAACATCAGCGCCCTTGGTAAAAATACCGCCGCCCAAACGCGCGAAAATAGAAATCAAGGAAGCGCCCAGCGATAAAGCAATCAGACCATTAACCATTCTGCGACTTTCCACAGCCACATCAAAGCCAAGATGCAAAACCGTAAAATATCCGGCAATCCCCAATAGGGCGAGACCAGCCACCAACATGCCTGTTACCGCGCCAGCGCGAAAAGCAACAGAAAGCCCCTCGCCCAATCCTTTGCGGCTGGCTTCCGTGGTGCGCACATTGGCCCGTACCGATACCAACATACCAATATAACCGGCCGCCCCGGATAGAATAGCGCCAATAGCAAAACCAACCGCCGGCACCCAATCAAAACCAAACAGCGCCAATAAGGCAAGAAACACAATCCCGCCAACAATGGTAATGGTCATATATTGACGATCCAGATAGGCTTTTGCCCCTTCTTGAATAGCCGCAGCGATTTCCTGCATTTTGGCATTACCCGTGGGCATCGACATGATGGATCGCACGGTGACAAAGCCATAAAGACAAGCCAATAAGCCCGCCAGAATGATTAGTCCTAAAATAAGCCCCATATTAAAATTCCTCCTCGAATTTCATTCATCAAGTTCAGGATAAGGGCGACCTTATGACCGCCCAGCCCGAACTGGTCCCGAGGGAAACTGCCTTCACCCGCGCCCAAAATCAACAAAATTTAAGAGTTAGGCCAGAAAAGCTGGCCCATCTGGCAAAAACCAAGCGCCATCAGCTTAAGATTTGGCGTTTTCTATGCCTTCAAGGATGAGCGCTTCAGCCTTTTCCCGAGGCTCCCAGCCAAGGATTTTGACCCATTTATCCGGCTCCAAATCCTTATAATGGTCAAAGAAATGGCTAATCCGTTCAAGCAAGATAGGCTGCACATCTTCCCAAGAGTGGATATTGCCATAATATTGGGTCAATGCCTGATGCGGCACTGCCAGCAATTTCTCATCAAGCCCAGCCTCATCTTCCATCATCAACACCCCTACAGGGCGCGCCCGCACCACGGCTCCAGGCACCAGCGCCCGATTTCCAATCACCATCACATCCACCGGATCCCCGTCCCCGGAGAGGGTGTGCGGCAAAAAGCCGTAATTACACGGATAATGCATGGCCGTATAAAGGAAGCGATCCACAAACATCGCCCCTGACGCCTTGTCGATTTCATATTTAATCGGCTCACCGCCCAAGGGCACTTCAATGATGACATTGACATCTTGCGGCGGGTTCACGCCGGTGGGAATTTTCGTAATATCCATGGCTTTTACTTTCCGTGGCAAAATTTCAACTTTCGCCCCTGCCCTATCAGCCCCTTAAGAGCCTCGCAAGAAGAAAGCACCGCCCTAATAAAGTTTAAGCCTATCCCTTCTTTCTAACCCAAAGATAGGCTATGATTTTAACAAATATCGGGAGACAGACAAAATGCGACCCCCTCTTTTTATACTATCCCTGCTCGGGGCTATAGCCGCGTTGACCCTCAACGCTTTTTCCCTCGCATCACAAAACCCAAATGCCAGCGTCACTCTCGTCTCCTTCACCGCCGAATGGTGCCCTAATTGCAAAATTCTCGACCCGAAAATGGACACAGCCATGGAGGCTTTCGCAGACGGTTCGGTCACCCGCATCATTCTTGACATGACCGATGCCGAGCGCCGGGCGCAATCTTTTGAAAAAATAAACGGCACTCTATTTGCGAATGTCTATGGCGACCATCTCGGCGTCACCGGCATAGGCATCATCACCGCCACCGATAGTGGCGAAAAAATCGGCTGCGTCACCCGCGAGCATAGCGTTCAAGAAATTATCACCGCCCTTGAAGATGCCAAAATAGCTGTCGCCAACAAGCCCCCTTATGAACGCCGCATCAAAGGCGCCCCCTGCCCCAAAGCCAATAGTAAAATCAGTCTCTAGAGCTTAAGCCTCCTCAGAATCAGGCCCCTCGCCTTTGGCCCGCGCCCGAATACGGGTCTTGCGCCCCTGCTGCTTTGGCTTTTTAATATTCTTTGGTGAAATCCCCAATTCCTGCGCCCGCTGTTTGACCGCTGCAGCCCCGCGCAGCAGGCGTTCCTCATCGGAAAGTTTTGGCTTTTCCTCTTCCCCCTCAGGCTTTAGCGCCAGCAAAAACCCTTTATCGCCATCAGAGCGCGTCTCAAAATTTTGCATATACCAAACAAGGCACAAAGCAAAACCCCCCATCAATATAACAAAGGCAAAACCACCCATGGCTAAAAACTTTCCGTTAACGCTGTTTAAGCAGCGATTAAAGACTTGATACCCCACCACAGCCTAGCAATGCAAGAAACAGGCAATTTCTCCCATCCGTTAACCATAAAGCAGTCCGCTTCTGCTCTATTGCTAATTTGAGGTAACAAGGCTCGGGCAAGTGCATCTGGATGGACAAAATAGCAGGCTGGCAAATATTGCCCATGCGTCAAAACGCGCAGGGCACGCCGCCTTTTTGTTTTTAGGCTTTACCCTTTACGCCCTGATCGCCGCCATTTTTGGTATCCTCCTACCGCCCCCCACAGGCCTCATCTTTCTTGCGCCTTTTTTGCTCCTGGTCTTTGTCTTCGCCCCAGAGCTGCCGCCAGTGCCGCGCAAAATCACTTGGGGCATATTGCTCACCGCCATTGCACTTATGCCCGCATGGCCGGTCTATCTCCATATCAAGCTTGGCCCCCTGCCCATCATCACCCCCACAAGGCTCATGTTCTACGCGCTGATTGCAATCTGGCTTTATGAAATGGCCTGTGTGCGCCGCCGCCGCTTGCAATTTTACGCCGCCGTAAAAAGGCTTTGGTTTTTATTTGCCCTCATCGCCGGATTATTTTTCTTAAAACTACTCTCCATCCCCCTTGCAGAAGGTTCGGCCATTGCCGCCAAAGAAACTTTCCGCCAAAGCATTATCTGGCTCTTGCCGTTTTTTGCGGTGATGACCTATGTCCGCACCCGCAAACAGGCCGATAGGATTATCACCATCTTGCTATGGGCCGCTTCTCTGGTGGCGCTCATTGCTTTGGGAGAATTTTTAACCCGTCATTTAATTGCAGAAATTTTCGCGCCCTTGATGAGCGATGTGGAATGGCTGCGCATTGTGTTGGAAGAAAAAAGTCGCGACGGCACCTTCCGCACCCAATCGGTCCACACCCATCCGCTTTCTCTTGGCGAACAGTTGGCGATGATAATCCCCCTTGCCATGTATAAAATCTATCGCCCCGGTCACTATAAAATGCGTCTGGCCTATATCACCCTGCTTGGCATCTTGCTACTTGCCGCTCTTACCGCCAATTCTCGCGGCGCCTTGATCGGCGGCGTGCTCGCCTTTTCAGCAACTGGCGCTTTGATGACATGGTTCTGGTTAAAGCGCCCGCAATCTCTCCCCTACCGTCCGCTTGTGGGCATGATGGCTGCCGGTATAATCCTGCTTTCCCCGTTCATTCTCGCCGCAGGCTATAAGCTGACCGTTGGCGAAGAAGGCAGTAAGGCCGCCCGCTCTTCCCAAAGCCGGATAGAGCAAATCGAATATGCATGGCCCAAAGTGCTGGAGCGCCCGGTGCTTGGCTATGGCACTGGACGTTCGGCGCGCATTCTTGGCTATTATGGGGAGACCCTGACGATTGATAATTACTATATCAATCTATGGCTGGAGCTTGGCTTTCCGGGCCCCATTATTTTCCTTGGTGCAATTTTATGGCTCGGCATTTTGGGATTTCGCTGGGGGGTAAAACACCCGAACGATCCTTATGCGGGGCTTTATCTGGCACTGGTCGGGGTCGCGGTCACTTTTGCCGTCACCCGTTCAATCCTGTCGATTACCACCAATATCGAACTTATCATGATCATCTTCGCCACCATCATCGGTAGCGCGGGGGCGGTTAAGCGCAAAACAAAACATACAACGCCAATGGAAATAGAGCGCACCGCAGAGACCGAACCATATGCGTCCACAAGCAATAAAACTTTGCCCTTGTCAGATCATCTTGATGGTTTGCGCAATTTCGGTGCTCCATGGCATCAAAAACCACCACCAAGCCCCGCGAAAAGCTAGGGCCACTTTTCTTTGCGGCCAATCCATGCTTTCCTATGGCCATGGCACAGACAAAACTTTATCAAGATAAATGGGCGCTCATCACTGGCGCATCGGCAGGCATTGGCAAGGAATTTGCCGAACAGTTAAGCGAGATGGGGGCCAATCTCGTCCTCACCGCAAGGCGCAAAGACCGCCTTGAAGCCCTGCAACAAAATTTGCAGCAAAAAGGCATCAAGGTCGAAATCATCAGTGCCGACCTTGCCGACCCCAAAGCCCCGGAAGAAATTCTCGCCTTTCTTGCCGATAAAAACATCACCCCTGATATTCTCATCAATAATGCCGGCTTTGGCCTGCCCGGTGGCTATAGCAAAACCACATGGGAAGATCAGGAAAGCTTTATCCAGCTCATGGTCACCGCCTATGCTCATCTTGCCCATGCGCTTTACAAACAGATGATGGCCCGTGGCTATGGCCGCATCATCAATGTCGCTTCTGTGGCAGGGCTTATGCCCGGCGGCCCCGGCCACACCCTTTACGGCCCGTCCAAAGCCTTTCTCATCAGTTTTTCAGAATCTCTAAACGCCGAAGGACAAGACCGCAATGTCCATTGCTGCGCTTTATGCCCCGGCTTTACATGGTCTGAGTTTCACGATGTCAATGGCACCAGAGAATCTCTCAACAAATTACCCAAATTCATGATGATGGAGGCGGCCCCCGTGGTTGCTGGCGGCTTGAAATCCATGGAGCGTGGCAAGGCCGTCTATGTGCCCGGCCTTGTTTATAAAACCATCACCGCTATTTCAGGTTTTCTGCCCCGTGGTCTGCAACAAAAACTTGCCAATGCACAAATGAAAAAAGCCCGTCAGGTATAAGCCGCAAATATCAACGACATTCTGACGCCCATTTGCGATGATCGCGATCCAAACGATAGGCAGCAATCGCTGCAAAAATCACAAGATCATTAACCCCCGAAGCGGTCGGCGCAATTTGCACAGGTTTTTCAAGGCCGATAAGCAAAGGCCCAATAACTGTCGCTCCACCAATTTCCGCCAGCAATTTGGTGGACAAAGATCCCGAATGCACCCCCGGCGCAATCAACACATTGGCCGCACCTTTCAGTCTGGAAAACGGATAAACCTCCCGCGCCTTTTCATTCAAAGCCATGCGCGGGGTCATCTCCCCTTCATATTCAAAATCAATATCGTCCCGCGCATCCAAAATCCGCACAGCCTCAGCCACACGGCGTGAATGATCCGTATCCGGATTACCGAAATTGGAATAGGATAAAAACGCAAGTTTCGGCGTTAACCCCAAAGCTCGCACCGCATGGGCCGTCTGCACCGCAATTTCCGCCAAATCCGGCCCCTGCGGCAATTCTGCGATAATTGTATCAGCCATAAACATTGGCTGACCCTTGGCCAGAATAGCACTAAGACCAATCACCCGCTCACCTTGAATTGGGTCAAGGGCAAGGCGAATATTTTGTAAAGCTTCATTATACGCCCGCGTCACCCCGGTGACCATACCATCCGCATGGCCCATAGCCAGCATGCACGCGCCAAACACATTGCGATCATTATTTACGAGGCGCTGACAATCACGCTCTAAAAGCCCCTGCCTTTGATGGCGCTTATAGAGAAACTCCGTATAGGCCGCATTATGTTTGGACAGGCGCGCATTCCAAATTTCAATCTTGGCATCTTTCAACCCCAGCGCGGCCATATTGTCTTTCACCAGCTCTTCGCGCCCGATTAAAATCGCATGACCAAGGTTCTGTGTCTGAAACGCATGGGCGGCGCGAATAACCGCCGGCTCTTCGCCTTCAGCAAAAACAATCCGGTTGGAGGTTCCAGAGCGCACGCTGGCATAAATCTGTTGTAAAAAACCCGCCGACGGATCAAGCCGCGTGGCCAGTTTTTCGCGATAGGTTTGCATATCCTCAATCGGCTTTCGCGCCACGCCGGTTTTCATAGCCGCCTCGGCCACAGCGGGCGGCACACGGCTCATCAAGCGCGGATCAAAGGGCGTAGGAATGATATAGCCCGGCCCATATTGCAAACGCCGCCCATAGGCCTGCGCCACTTCATCGGGCACATCTTCACGCGCCAATTCCGCCAAGGCTTGCGCGCAAGCCACTTTCATCTCTTCATTAATCGTCCGTGCACGAACATCAAGCGCCCCGCGAAAAATATAAGGAAAGCCAAGCACATTATTGACCTGATTGGGATAGTCCGAACGCCCGGTGGCAATGATCGCATCATCGCGCACTTCTTCGATTTCTTCAGGCGAAATTTCCGGCGTCGGATTGGCCATAGCAAAAATAATCGGCTTTTTGGCCATAGACTTAACCATATCCTTGGTAAAAGCCCCCGGCCCGGAAAGCCCAAGCGCCACATCCGCGCCTTTCATGGCTTCGGCAAGACTGCGCTTTTTAGTATCCACCACATGGGCCGAGCGCCATTGGTCAAAATCCTCGCGCCCCTGATATAAAACGCCTTTGCGATCACAAACGAGAACATTGTCATGGGGCACACCGGCGGCCTTGATCAGCGAGACCACCGCCAGCGCCGAAGACCCCGCACCGGACACTGCCACTTTTACCTTTTTGATATTTCGCCCGGTAATATCAAGCGCGTTTAACAAACCCGCCACCGCAATAATCGCCGTCCCATGCTGGTCATCATGAAAGACGGGAATATCCATCAGCTCTTTTAAGCGCTCTTCAATGACAAAACTTTCCGGCGCCTTGATATCTTCAAGATTGATCCCGCCAAAAGCAGGCCCCAAATACTTCACACAATTGATAAAGGCTTCGGGGTCTTTAGTGTCCACCTCGATATCGATGGAATCAATATCCGCAAAACGCTTGAACAACACCGCCTTGCCTTCCATCACCGGCTTTGACGCCAGCGCCCCCAAATCACCCATGCCCAAAATCGCGGTACCATTGGAAATCACCGCCACCATATTGCCCTTGGAGGTAAAATCATAAGCAAGGTCAGGATTATCAGCGATGGCCTGCACCGGTATGGCCACCCCCGGCGAATAGGCCAGCGACAAATCCCGCTGGGTCGCCATTGGCTTGGTGGCATTAATCTCCAGCTTGCCCGGTTTGGATCCACAATGAAAATCAAGGGCCTCTTGATCGGTAATTTTGGTCTTATCGTCTGAAAATTTCGTCGCCATGGGGCCTTATCCTGTCCAACAGATTGCTCATACGCAAAAGACGGCGGGCCGGGGGCAAATGTCAACCATGAGACGACCAAAAGCGCCCTTGCTTTACGGCTCTTGACGGCTTGTCATTTGCGCCACTGCTCGCCATATGCAAAGAGAGCCATTCGCAACTTATAACAACAGGCCTAAATCATGTTCATCCAGACCGAAGACACCCCAAACCCCCAATCCATGAAGTTTCTGCCCGGACAGGAGGTCCTCGGCGCCGGAAGGCTGGGCCTTGATTTCCCATCCATCGAAGCTGCGGCCCAATCCCCTCTGGCCCAAGAGCTTTTTGCCTTGGACGGGGTCGAAGGCGTGTTTCTGGGCGCTGATTTCGTTACCGTAACGAAATCTCCAACCTTACAATGGCAGCATTTAAAACCCTCTATTCTCGGCACTTTGGCCGATTTCCTAAGCGCCGGCGGCCCGGTCCTTGCCGATAGCGCCGAAGCGGCCCAATCGGGCGGCTCTGCCGATGATTATGAGGGCGAGACCAAAGAAATAGTCACCATGATTATTGATCTTCTGGAAACAAGGGTCCGCCCGGCTGTCGCTCAAGATGGTGGAGACATAAAGTTTGAGCGCTATGAAGAGGCCGATGGCATTGTCTATTTGTCCATGCGCGGAGCCTGTGCTGGTTGCCCATCTTCCACCATGACCCTGAAACAAGGGGTCGAAAACCTGATAAAGCATTATGTGCCGGAAGTGACCGCTGTTGAGGCCATTGCCCAATAGCGCCAATTAGGTTCTAAACCCCATATCTTCTTTGATCTTAAAAGGCCCCTCTAATGACCGACATGCCCCCAGGCGACAAAGCCCCTTTGAGCGATAGCGCCCTAGATCAGCTCTTTCGCACCGCCCGCACCTATAATCGCTTCACCGACAAGCCGGTGCCCAAGGCCCTGCTGCAAGCGGTTTATGATTTGATGAAATGGGGCTCAACATCAGCCAACTGCCAACCAGCACGGATATTGTTTCTGACCTCAAACGAAGCGAAAGAGCGCCTCAAACCCCATCTTGATGAGGGCAATGTGAAAAAAACCATGGCCGCGCCGGTTACCGCCCTTATCGGTCATGATCTGGCCTTTTACGAGCATTTACCCGAGCAATATCCGGCCGCCGATGCCAAATCATGGTTTGTGGGCGATAATCAGAAAATTGCCGAAACCGCCTTTCGCAATGGCACATTGCAGGGGGCCTATTTCATGCTCGCTGCAAGGGCCTTGGGCCTCGATTGCGGCCCCATGTCCGGCTTTAATACTGAAGGCGCGACCAAGGAGTTTTTCGCCGGCACCAAAACCCAAGCCAATTTTCTTTGCAATTTAGGGTATGGCTCTGAAGATGGCACCTATCCCCGTGGACCACGGCTCACTTTCGATCAGGCCTGCCAGATATTATAAATGGCCATACTCGCTATTGATACCTGCCTTGAGCAATGCAGCACCAGCCTGTTATTGCCCAATGGTCAGATTTTCGAGCAATGCGAAGACAGGGCAAAAGGCCATGCAGAGCGCCTGCCCCTAATGGTCCAGCAAACCCTCGCCAAAGCCGGTATGGCCGCGAAAAACCTAACAAAAACAGTGGTTACAACCGGACCCGGCTCTTTCACCGGGGTTCGCATAGGCTTGGCTTTTGCCCGTGCTATGGCCATTGGCCAAAGCTTCAAATTGCACGGTATGACCAGTTTTGAGGCCCTTGCCCTCTCGGCCCCGGCTAATGCCACAAAAATCATCACCCTCATTGATGCAAGGCGCGGTCAGGTCTATGGGCAGGTTTTTACCCGTGACGATAAAGGCTTGGCCATACCGCAAACAGACCCTTTTGTGGAAGACCCCGAAGATGCAGCAAAGCGCCTTGCCCCTTTGCTTGAAAAACAGGATTCCTGCCTCCTCGGCAGCGGCGTAACCCTCACCTTTGCCGATAAAACCACCACAAAATTATTTCCAAATACCGCAATAATGGCCCGTCATATACAACAGATTGATGAGATTTCTTCCCCAAACCCCTTCTATCTTCGCCCCCCGGACGCCAAGCCAAAAACCCCGCCAATGACCTAATTGGCCCGGAAATTAACCTTTCCAAGCAACACCAAGCCTTCAAAGCCCTTGCCATGCTCTATCAAAGTGCCACCTCAAAAGACACAGAAAACATGGCTCGTTTGCATGGCGAAACATTTAGCCACGAGCCATGGTCAAAAGACTTCATTGGCAAATTGCTTAACAGGCCGGGGGCTTTGGCCCTCTTGGCCAAAAGCAATCCCCCGCAATCCACCCTTACCGGCTTTATTCTCGTCCAATGCGCCGCCGATGAAGCCGAAATCCTGACCATAGCGGTCAGCCCCGACCATCAACGACAAGGCATTGGCACAAAATTGCTGGAAGGCGCCATAAAACACCTGACCGCACAAAATATCACCAATCTGTTTCTCGATGTCTCCAGCCAAAACCACCCGGCTCTTGCCCTTTATGACCGGTTCGGCTTCATGGAATGTGGAAATCGGCCAAATTACTATAAAGATGGCAGTGACGCGATCCTTATGGCCAAAGCAATCTGAGCCCTTGTTCAAAGAAGTTGATCCAAATCATATCGCCCCATCTTGTCGAGCGGCTACAACCTCTTCATATAGAGATTATCATTACTAAGCACGATTGGAGTGGTGCCATGGACAAGCTGGAGAAAATTTGCGCCGAAAAAGGCATGCGCATGACCGAGCAGCGTCGGATAATTGCGCGGGTCATGTCCATGGCAGAAGATCACCCGGATGTGGAAGAGATTCACCGCCGGGCCATTGAAATAGATGATCGCATTTCCATCGCCACCGTCTACCGCACCATGCGCCTATTTGAAGAATCCGGCGTCGTCCAGCGCCACGACTTCAATGATGGCCGCTCGCGTTATGAAGAAGCCACTGACGACCATCATGATCATCTGATCAATTTAAAAACCGGCGAAGTGATTGAATTTGTCAGCGAAGAAATCGAAAAACTCCAACAACGCATCGCAGAAGAACATGGCTTCAAGCTGATAGATCACCGTCTGGAACTTTACGGCGTCCCCCTAAAACCCAAAGAATAATCAATAAAAGAGCCCAACCTCATCGGTGAGATGCGAGCGCAAGCGAGCCTCGACCCGCTGCGCCAGCACTAACGCGGCAAGAGGATAACAACAAAGCCCCTAGCCAGCCGTAATAATTTCAGAAAACATTTTCGCGTCCACATTCCCCCCGGTGGTAATAACGCAAACGGTTTTCCCCTTAATATCCACTTTGCCAGACAGAACAGCCGCCAAAGCCACCGCACCCCCCGGCTCAACCACAATTTTATAATCGCTAAACGCCACCCTCATGGCCGCACATACTTCTTGATCACTCACTGCCAGCCCCGAATAGCCAACCGATTTTATAATAGAAAAAGCCTTTTCCCCCGGTGTCGGCAACAGCAAGGCATCACAAATAGACTTGGCCCCCGCCTCAATATGACAACGCTCCCCCCGCGCCAACGAGTGCATCATATCGTCAAAACCTTCCGGCTCGGCAACCATAAGGGCGGTTGCAGGCGACAAAGCTTTCAAAGCAATCCCACAGCCCGAAGCCAGACCACCGCCCGATGTTGGTGTTATAAATAAATCAAGCTCAGCCTTCATCTGTTTTGCCTGCGCGGCAATTTCCAACCCGCAACTGCCTTGTCCGGCAATGATAAAAGCATCTTCAAAAGGCGGCACTAAAATCGCGCCGGTTTCATTGGCAATATTTTGCGCAATCTCCTCGCGGGATTCACGCGCCCGATCATAAAGCACAACATTTGCCCCATGAGATCGCGTTCCAGCAATTTTGGCTATGGGTGCATCCTCCGGCATGACGATTGTCGCGGCCACCCCGAAATGCTTGGCCGCCAGCGCCACCCCTTGAGCGTGATTGCCGGAAGAAAAAGCAACCACCCCTCGGGCCCGCTCTGCATCGCTCAGCTTGCTGATACGGCTTGACGCCCCGCGAATTTTAAACGAGCCGGTTTTTTGTAAATTTTCCGCTTTTATCAGCAATCGCCCCTGCAAACGCTCATTAACCGCCGGATTTTCCAACAAGGGCGTGCGCGTAATCAATGGCCCAATGCGTTTGGCCGCCGCCTCAATATCTTCAAGCTCTACCATAAAGCCCCATGAACCTTTTCTTGATATTCCAATGCCATACTCACCCCCTTGTAGCCAGAAACAAAACTGCCGGATATAGTAAAAATATGAGGGGCCCTTACGCCAGATATAAAGAGCTAATCGCCAAGGGCGATTTGCAGGCCGATGCGGCGCAGGACAAGGCCGCCCGCCGCCTCGATCTTTTACACAAAGAGCTGACCAAAACCCAAAAACCATTTTTCTTCTGGCGCAAAGCCGCAACACCAAAAGGGGTATATCTCTGGGGCGGGGTTGGCCGTGGCAAAAGCCTATTGATGGATTTGTTTTACAACAATACCCCTCTCGCCAAAAAGCGCCGGGTCCATTTTCACGCATTTATGATTGAAACCCATGAGGACATTGCCAAATGGCGGGCCCTGCCCGACAAGGCCCGCAAAAAACACGCGGCCCGGGATAAATTGGCTGATCTTGATGACCCGATCCCCCATGTGGCCAAACATATCGCCTCAAAGGCGCAGCTTTTATGCTTTGACGAATTTCAGGTCAGCGACATCACTGATGCCATGATTTTAGGGCGCTTATTTGAAGCCCTGTTTGCGCTCGGCGTCATTGTCGTCGCCACCTCAAACCGCCCCCCGGATGATCTTTATAAGGATGGTATCAACCGTCCCTTATTTGAACCCTTTATCGAGCTTCTAAAGCAACAGCTTGATATTTTTCACCTTGAGGCCGCGCAGGATTACCGCCTCAACCAGCTTTCTGCCAATCCGGTTTATTATTTCCCCTTAAACAAACAAAGCCTTGATGCCATGAATAAAGCCTGGGCGCGGGTGATAACCGGTGCAAAAGAAAGACCGCGAGTGCTTTTGGTGCGCGGCCGCGAATTACCATTAAAACGCACAGCGCGTGATGCCGCCCGCACCAGCTTTCAAGAGCTTTGCGCAAATAATCTTGGCGCCGAAGACTATCTTACCATCGCCGCCAATTTCGCTACGCTGTTCATGGACGACATCCCAAAACTAACTCCAGAAAAACGCAATGAAGCAAAACGTTTTGTGACATTGATTGACGCTCTTTATGAAGCCAAAACAAAATTTGTCTGCAGCGCCGACGCCCCCCCGGAAGATTTATACCCCAAAGGCGATGGCGCTTTTGAATTTACCCGCACCGCCTCGCGATTAAAAGAAATGCAATCAGACGCCTATCTCGCCATGGCCCATACCAACACCTAAAACTATCGTCATCCCGTGTGCTGCGCAGCACGGAAGTGATGCGCTGCTAACACGGGCCCCACCTCTCCCCCTAGGAGAGGTCAAAACGGCCAATATCCTCATCCTGAGCGAAAAAGAAAAAACTCATGCTGAGGCGCGAGCGAAGCGAGCCTCGAAGCATGGAGGTAAAAGCACAAAACTATCACCCCCAAAGAGAACCACCCTAATCTTCCATAGCAATCAAAGACGCATTACCGCCCGCCGCCGCCGTATTCACGGTCACGGTTTTTTCTTCAATAAAGCGCGCAAGATATAAAGGCCCACCGGCTTTAGGGCCAGTGCCCGATAGCCCCATGCCACCAAAGGGTTGCACCCCGACCACCGCGCCAACAATATTGCGATTGACATAAATATTACCCGCATGCAGGCGCGGCACCACATAGGCTTCCAGACTTTCAAGGCGCGAATGTAAACCAAAAGTCAATCCAAACCCTTTTGCATTAATCGCCTCTATCGCCTTATCCAACTCTTTGGCCTTCCACCGCACCACATGCAGCACCGGCCCAAAAGCCTCACGGGTCAACTTTGCCGGATCATCCAATTCAATAATCGTCGGGGGCACAAAAGTCCCACCCAAACCTTCTGAAACATCTCCCCGAAAGACCACACGACCCTGCGCTTCCATGGCGGCAATATGCGCCAGTAATCCCTCCTGCGCCTCTGCATCAATCACCGGCCCCACATCACAAGACGGCTTTGCCGGATCACCGATCACCAATTCTTTGGCCGCACCAATAATCATATGCAAAACATCTTCGGCAATATCGTCCTGTAAAAACAAAAGCCGTAGGGCCGAGCAGCGCTGTCCGGCAGATTTAAACGCCGAGGCAATAACATCATCGGTCACCTGTTCCGGCAGCGCCGTTGAATCCACAATCATGGCATTAATGCCGCCGGTCTCGGCAATCAAAGGCACAATCGCCCCATCTTTTGCCGCCAATGTCCGATTAATCACTTTGGCCACTTGGGTGGAGCCGGTAAACACCACCCCGGCAGTTTTGTCATGACCGGTCAGCCATCCGCCAATTTCACCATCGCCCAAAACCAGCACGCAAACCTCTTGCGGCAGACCGGCCTTGTAAAATAATTTCATCGCCGCATGGGCAATCAATGGCGTCTGCTCGGCGGGCTTGGCAATAACACAATTTCCCGTCACCAAAGCCGCAGAAACCTGCCCCAGAAAAATCGCCAAAGGAAAATTCCACGGGCTGATACAGATAAATGTTCCGCGCCCGGAAAACTGTAATTGATTGCGCTCCCCAACAGGCCCCGGCAACAACCCCCCTTGCCCGGCCAATTCTTCTGCCTTGCTGGCATAATAACGACAAAAGTCCACCGCCTCGCGAATTTCTGCAATCCCGTCATCAAAAGTTTTACCGGCCTCGCGGGTCAGCAATCCTAAAAAGCGATCCTGCTCGCCTTCCAGCAAATCAGCAAAGCGCCGCAAAATATCCGCCCGTTCCGCAACAGCCTTACCATTCCAATCGCCATAAGCCTTACCCGTCACCTCAAAAGCCGCCGCCACATCTTCCTTGCTAGCCCTATGCCATTGCCCCGACAGCCCGCCCATGCCGGCAGGGTTTTGTAAATCCGAAGACCGCCCGGAAAATTTTTCTTCCCCGCCAATCAGAGAGCCAATTTCAATCCCGGTAAATTCCTGCCCAATCGCCTTTTCAATTTGCGAAATTTCCTCGCGCAAGCCCGCTTCACGCCCTCGCGAATTAAACCGCTCATCAAACATTTCTCGCGGCAGGCGCACATGGCGATGCACAGGTTCTTCCCCGCGCTTTAGCAATCCGCGCAATTCCTGCTGCGGCATTTGCAACAGCTCATCCATTGAGACATCTTCATCGGCCACCTGCGCCACAAAAGAAGAATTGGCGGAATTTTCCAAAAGCCGCCGCACCAGATAAGCAAGCAAATCCTTATAGCCCCCAACCGGCGCATAAATCCGCGCCGCAATCCCGGCCCCGCCAAGTTCAGCTTCATATAAAGCCTCGCCCATGCCATGCAGGCGCTGAAATTCAAAACCGGCTTTTTCATCCCCCACATCGGCCAAAACCAAAATCGTCGCCAGAGTCAGAGCATTATGGGTCGCAAATTGCGGAAACAGGCGCGGGCGTGCTTCCAGCAAAGCCCGCGCGCAATCAATATAACATAAATCCGTTACCGCCTTTTTGGTAAAAACCGGAAAACCATCAAGCCCGCGCTCCTGCGCCCGCTTCAATTCACTATCCCAATATGCGCCTTTCACAAGCCGCACCATAAATTTGCGGTCGAGCTTTTCCGCCAACGCCAAAACCCAATCAATCACTTGCGGGGCGCGTTTTTGATAAGCCTGAACGGCAAGCCCAAAGCCATCCCAACCCGCAAGCGACGCATCCGCCGCGACCACCCCAAACACATCAAGCGATAATTCCAAACGATCCGCTTCTTCAGCATCAACGGTAAAATTGAGATTATAGCTTTTAGCCTTTTGCGCCAGCGCCAACAGATCCGGCACCAATTCACCCATCACCCGATCATAATGGCGCATATCATAACGCGGATGAATCGCCGACAGTTTCACAGAAATCCCCGGCCGGTCTGGCAATTGGCTATCGCGCTTTTGCGCCGCCTTGCCAATAAATTCTATCGCCTCTTCATAGGCTTTGTAATAGCGCGCCGCATCTTCGCTGGTGCGCGCGCCTTCACCCAGCATGTCATAAGAATAACGATAGCCTTTGGCTTCTTGCTTTACCGCCCGCTTTAATCCCGCTTCAATCGTTTGCCCAAGAACGAAATGATGCCCCAAATATTGCATGGCTTGGCGCACGCCGGTGCGAATAACCGGCACGCCCAATCTTTTGACCATGGCCTTCACCACCGCCGCTGGCGTCTCCCCCGGTTTTAAAACCCAGCTTGAGGTGCGAATACCAAAGCTCGCCATCATCAAAAGCCAGCTCTCATCCCCATCACCATCATCCTTCCACTCCCCTTGGGAAAGCTTTTCTTCAATCAAACGGTTTTGCGTCCCCGCATCCGGCACCCGCAACAGGGCTTCGGCCAACACCATTAGCGCCAGACCCTCTTTGGTGGACAAAGAATATTCCTGCATAAATTCTTCCAGCCCACCATTGGCCGGGGTATTGCGAATGGTCGCCACAAATTTTTCGCCCCTTTGGCGAATTTGCGCCCGCAATTCGGGCGTGAAACCATTGCGAGCCAACATTTCCTCAACCATCGCTCTGTCATCCGGCGCAAAATCCGCAGCAAAAGGCGCGATGGGAAGGCCGGGAACAGAAAACTTGGAGCGGGCAGACATGGCACAAAGCCTCCTTATCGGGAACGGTTTTCCCGCCGCCTATACCATGGCCTCTTCGCGGAAGGAAATTTTTTCCCAACCCTTTCGAGCGCGGCAAATCTAAGGCTTGCTGGACAGCAAGGCTTGCCTCGTTTAGGCTCCTCCCTTTTGAGGGTCTAGCGCGTTTCTAGAAATTAAGTGGACACCGGCTATCCATCCGGCCCTTCGACTTAGCTTAGGAGCGCCAAAACAAAGATATAGAGCCCGGTTTGATTCAACCAAAACCGGAAAATGCTCTAAGGGTAACGAAAAGGGTATTTTTCATGGAATCTGAAAAACTGATTGGTCAGATTAGTGGTTTTCTTGACCAGATAAATGGTTTTGTCTGGGGACCACCAATGCTTGGCCTGCTATTGCTTACCGGGCTTTATCTCACCCTTGGCCTGCGCCTGCTGACGGTCATGAAAATCCCTTACGCCTTTGGGCAATTATTGCGCAAGCGCAACCCTGAAACCGATGGCGATGTCTCGCCCTTTAGCGCTTTGATGACCGCTTTGTCCTCGACCATTGGCACTGGTAATATTGCCGGGGTCGCCGCCGCGATTGCCATTGGCGGGCCAGGAGCCGTATTCTGGATGTGGATGACGGCGATTGTCGGCACCGCCACCAAATATTCCGAAGGGGTGCTGGCGGTTAAATTTCGCGAGATTGACAAGCTTGGCAATCATGTTGGCGGGCCAATGTATTATATTAAAAACGGCCTCGGCAAGCCATGGGGTTTTCTTGCAATATTATTTGCCACTTTTGGCATTCTCGCCTCTTGGGGCACGGGCGCATCCATTCAGGCCAATACCGTATCTGACGCTATGAATTCCACCTATGGGGTGCCACCTCTTGCCACAGCTATCGTACTGGCCGCCGCCGCCGCAGCGGTTATTCTCGGTGGTATTAAACGCATTGCCAATGTCGCCACAGGCCTCGTCCCCACTATGGCCTTCTTTTATGTGGGCGCAGGTCTGATTGTTATTTTCATGAATATTGAAAATGTCCCCGGTGCCTTTTCGCTCATTTTCAAAAGCGCTTTTGGTCTGCATAGCGCTGGCACAGGCATTTCCATCGGCCTTATCATGCTGGCTATGCAAAAAGGTGTGGCACGAGGCATCTTCTCCAATGAGGCTGGTCAGGGCTCTGCCCCCATCGCCCACGCCGCCGCCAAAAACAAAGACCCGGTCAATCAGGGTATCATCGCCATGCTTGGCACCATCATTGACACCCTTGTTGTTTGCACCATTACTGCACTGGTCATATTAACGTCAGGGGTCATTGAACCACAATGCGTGCCCTCTCCAGAAACTGTCAAAGATCTACTAGCCGGTGTGCAAGTTGCCGGTTGCGAAAGTAGCGCACCGCTCACCATCGCCGCTTTTGACAGCGTCCTAACTGGCATCGGCAAACATATTGTTACGATTGGCCTTGCGGTTTTTGCCTTCACCACCATTCTTGGCTGGTCTTATTATGGTGAGCGTTGTGCAGAATTTCTATTTGGCGAAAACATCATCCTGCCGTTTCGCATTAGCTGGATTGTGGTGGTTTTCTTCAGTGCCTTTGCCATTGCGCTAGAAGGAGAGATTACGAATATTGTAAATCTGTTCTGGCTCGCTGCGGACGCGCTAACCGGCCTGATGGCAGCACCAAACCTCATCGCCTTACTGCTCTTATCGCCGCTGGTGTTCAAATTAACCAAGGAATATTTTGAAAATCTGAAAAAATAGCGGGATTTACAAAATCTCCTATCTGACTAAGCTAAAGGGCATGATAAAGATCATGCCCTTTTTGCGTTGGGGAGTAGTGGCAAGCCTTGTGCTGGCCATAACAGCCTGCACTTCCATGCGCGAAAAAGTCCCGGAAGTAGAGCTAAAAGGCGCCGATGCCACCGGCGTTGGCGATGCCTTACAATCCCCGCTCTATGATTTAAATTTGAAAAAACAAACCATCCCCGAAGCCCTGCTGGAAATCGAACTTGTCTATGGCGCTTATGCCGAAGATGATTGCGGAGCTATTCGCAATGAAATTCACGACCTCACCCGCGTCCTCGGACCCGATATTTCCGATCTTGAAAAACGCGGTCGCGGTAAAGTCACCCTCGACGCCAAGGGCGCTATTGGCGGCGCGGTCAGCGGTCTCATCCCCTATAATAATGTCTTGCGCTGGATTTCCGGCGCCTCGCGCCATGAAAAAAAACTTGCCGCCGCTTATTTTCGCGGCCATTTGCGCCGCGCTTTTCTCAAAGGTCGCCTTGCAGAATTGCGTTGCACCCCGGTGCCAAGGCTTAACCCCATTGTCATTCACCAAAACCCCAAAAGCCCGCCAGGGCCGGAGGTCAAAAAAATGATTCCCCCCAATAAAGGAAAAAGCCAATAATGAAATTGCCCCAACCCAGCGCCCTCATGCTCGCCAGCCTCGCCCTTTTTGCCTTTTCCCCTGTATCTGCAAATGCCAATCCCGCAGACAAAAAATGCACGGCACAAAAAGAATTTGCTATCATCCTTCATGGCGGCACCGCACGCGCTGGCAAGGTTCCGGAAGAGCGCCTCGCCTTCATGCGCAATCTTCTTTTCGATATGAAACAAAATCTCAAAC
>WFQB01000104.1 GCA_015487305.1 Parvularculaceae bacterium
GTTCTTGACACCTCGCCCCATCTCCCCCTAGGCTTTTCCCTCACAAAAAGCAGTATCGGGAGGCTGGCATGGTTGCAGAGGTAACGACTTTTGCCTTTGAGGGCGTTGAGGCCAAACCTGTCAGGGTACAGGTCCAACTCATTGGCGGGCAGAATAATTTTGTCATTGTCGGCCTTCCGGACAAGGCTGTTTCCGAGGCCCGCGAGCGGGTCCGCGCCGCCTTTAGTGCCATCGGCCTTGGCATGCCGCCAAAGCGCGTCATCTGTAATCTCGCCCCGGCGGACCTGCCCAAAGAAGGCAGCCATTTTGATCTGCCCATCGCCCTTGCCCTGCTCGCAGAAATGGGCGCCATGCCCAAAGATGCCGTTGAAGGCTATGCAATTATGGGCGAGCTTGGCCTTGATGGCTCAATATTGCCAAGCGCTGGCGCCTTGCCCGCCGCCGTCGGTGCCAATAGCCGCACACTTGGCCTTATCTGCCCCGCCGCCAATGGCCCCGAAGCCGCATGGGCCGGTGCCGATGTAGATATCCTCGCCCCGGCCAGCCTCATTCAACTGGTCAATCATTTCAAAGGCACCCAAATTTTATCGCGACCCAAAACCGGTGCCTTAAAACCATCACCAGAAATCGCCGACCTCAAAGATGTCAAAGGTCAAGAAACCGCCAAGCGCGCTTTGGAAATTGCCGCCGCCGGTGGCCACAATCTTCTAATGCTCGGCCCCCCGGGCTCCGGCAAATCCATGCTCGCCGCCCGCCTACCCGGCCTATTGCCCCCTTTAACCCCGGAAGAAATGCTCGAAGTTTCCATGATTCAATCCATGGCCGGATTGATCGAAGGCGGCACGCTTACCCGCGCCCGCCCCTTTCGTGCGCCCCATCATTCGGCCTCCATGGCGGCCATGGTCGGCGGCGGCATGCGCGCCAAACCCGGCGAAGCCTCCCTTGCCCATCACGGTATTTTATTTCTCGACGAGCTTCCCGAATTTACCCCGCAAGTCTTGGACAGCCTGCGCCAGCCTTTGGAAACCGGCGATGTGATGATCGCCCGCGCCAATGCCCATGTGCGCTATCCGGCCCGATTCCAACTGGTCGCCGCCATGAATCCCTGCCGCTGTGGTCACGGCAAAGCCAGTGGCCGCGCTTGCGGGCGTGGCCCCAATTGCGAGCAGGTCTATCAATCCCGTGTCTCAGGGCCGTTTCTTGATCGCATGGATCTGGCCATCGAAACCCCGCCGGTCTCCGCTCTTGATATGACCGCCCCGGCCACAGGAGAAACCACCGCCATTGTCGCCAGCCGTGTGGCCAAAGCCCGCGACATTCAAACCGCCCGCGCCCAAGAACTTCAAAACACCAAAGCCACAAATACGGAGGCCATGTTCTCTTACCCTCGCACCAATGCAAAACTGCCCGACAGCATTTTAGAAAAAATTGCCACCCCCGATAAAAAAGGTGCCGCCCTGCTCACCCGCGCCGCCGAAAGCCTCAACCTCTCGGCCCGCGCCTATACCAGAACCCTGCGCGTCGCCCGCACCCTTGCCGATCTTGAAGGCGAAACCGGCATAAAGCGCCACCATATTGCCGAAGCCATCTCCTATCGCCGCCGCGAAGATGATAGCAAACAGATTTCCTTAAAAACCCAAAGCCCCCCTTCGCCCGCCTAAACTCCCCGCCTAGCTCTTTGCCTAAAAAACAAACCTTAAACGCAATCAAATATTAACCAGCTTCCCTAACCAAAAATCAAACCCCTCATGCCAATATGCAACATTCTAGTTGTGTATGGGGTAGTGGGTCGTGAGCCGAACAGACAATCAAAACTTGTTACATGTCTTATCCGAGGCAGCAATATTAACCGATGCGCGCGGCTTTGTGCGCTATGTTAACCCTACCTATTGCCGCATCTTTCATGCACCGGCAGAAGAATGGCAACAGCGCCACGCTTTTTTCGGCGAGTTTGAAACCGAGCAAAGCGACAAATCCCACTTTACCAGCTTTGTAAAGTCGCAACGCGGCGATGACGCAAAAGTCTATCTGGACTGGCAGGCCTCATGGATGCCCGATGGCGGCGCCCTTTATCTTGGCCGCGATGTCACATCAAATCGCAAACAGGATGAAGCCTTGCGCGAAATGGCCGCCACCGCCGAAGAAGCCAGCCTGTCGAAAATGCGCTTCCTCGCCACCATGTCCCATGAAATGCGCACACCTTTAAACGGCATTCTCGGCATGACCGGCCTATTGCTCGATTCAGACCTTGATGCCAGCCAGCGCACCCATGCCGAGGCCGTCCACGATTCCGGCACTGCCCTTTTGGCCCTGATCAATGACATTCTTGACTATTCCAAAATCGAGGCGGGCAAGCTCGACCTTGAAGAAACTGCCTTCGACCCGCAATCTCTGGTGCAAAGCGTTTGTGAGCTGCTATCGCCTCGCGCTGTTCATAAAGATCTGGAAATCACCTCCTATGTGGACCCATCCGTGCCAGCCCGCCTGCTCGGTGATGAAGCGCGCTTGCGGCAAATCCTGCTTAATCTGGCGGGCAATGGCGTAAAGTTTACAGAAACAGGCGGCGTCTCCGTTACCGTTTCTGCCGAGCCCACAAAGGTTCCCGGTCAGGTCTTTGCCAAATTTGAAGTTCGCGATACCGGCATTGGTATTCCCGCCGAAGCCCAACGGCAAATCTTTGAAGAATTTGCCCAAGCCGATTCCAGCCATGCCAGAAAATTTGAGGGTACCGGCCTTGGACTATCCATCGCCCAACATATTGTCGAGGCCATGGGCGGCGAAATCAGTGTTGAAAGCGTTGAAGGCGAAGGGTCCTGTTTTTCTTTCCGGGTTCCATTAAACACCATGACTTCGCGCCATGAGGATTCAACCCCACGAGAAATCAACCAAACCGTCATCGCGCTGGTCGCATCCAGCGTGCTGCACGAATCTCTAGAGCGTCAATTAACTGCCGCCAATGTTCGCAAAGTTGAAATTACCGATAATGCGGAAACCGCCATGCGCTTTTTGAAACGCAATAGCGGCGCAACCTTTTTATGCGATCTTGCCTTTGCGGCCCAGTTCGGAACCCGCCTTGCCCCGCAAGCCGCAAACGCAATTGTTCTTTTATCTCCCGTTGCCAGGGGCCGCCTCGAAGCCTTTCGCCGGGCCGGCTTTCATGGTTATCTGATTAAACCGATCCGCCAATCAAGCCTTGTCGAGCGCATCACCAATCGCTCCATGCCCAATCGCAATGTGCAACGCCTTGACAGCCTTACCAATAAACCGGCCCCCGGCCCGCGCAAATTGCGAATATTATTGGCGGAAGACAATCAGATTAACGCCGTACTGGCCACCGCCATTGTCAAGCGCGCAGGGCATCACATTGATGTCGCGGGCAATGGCAAGGAGGCCGTCGAAAATATCGCCAATGCGCCTTATGATGTTATCCTCATGGATATGCACATGCCGGAAATGGACGGCCTTGATGCCACCCGCAAAATACGCTCCATGGGCGGGGCCGCCAGCGAAACACCCATTATTGCGCTGACCGCCAATGCCATGCGCAGTGACCGCGAAAACTGCATGAATGCTGGGATGGATGATTTTATCACCAAACCCTTTGAGCCAGGGGATTTGCTGACGCTAATCCATCGCTGGGCTGATGGCCGCGAAGGGGCCGAGGCGGAACCGGCGGTCGGCCTTGCCCAAGAGGTCAGCAGCTAAAGCCTGTTTCGTCAAAAATTTTGCGGCCTTTCATCTGCCACAAATTACCCTAGGGTAACTGTTAGCACCCGCTCAAAAAAGGGTGCCGTTTTCGCGTGACGGAGAAAATTGATGACAGCCCCCACCCCAGCCAGCAAAGCCGCACCGGCAAAAGCACGCAAAGCTTTGTTACCAAAAATTGTCGCCATGTTCCTGCTCGGTTTTGCCTCGGGGCTTCCCTATGCGGCCCTCATCGGCACTTTGAACGCATGGCTTGCCGCCGCTGGCATTAAAACCGCAACCATTGGCGTTTTAAGCTGGATCGGCCTTGCCTATGCTTTTAAATTTTTATGGTCACCCTTATTTGGCGTCTTCATGCCCCCCATGTTCAAACCCGGTGGCAAAATTGGCCGCTGGCGCGCCTGGATTTTGGTGGCACAAGGCGTCATTGTCGGCGCATTATTTCTCATCACCCGCACAGACCCAGCCAATTCTGTCGGCTGGCTGGCGCTAATGGCATTTACTGCTTCGTTGGCCTCCGCTTCGCAAGATGTCGTTATTGACGCATGGCGCATAAAAATCGCCGAAACCTCTAAGGAGCTGGACCGGCTTTCAACCATGTACCAATTTGGCTATCGAGTCTCCGCCTTTTTTGCTGGCTTTGCCGCCTTGCTTGTGGCGGGCCGTGTCGGTTGGGAAATCACCTATACAGCCATCAGCATGCTGATGTTTATATCTTTCCTGTCCACCTTCCTCATGCCCGATGCGCCAGAAAGCAATACCGGTCGCATTGGCCGAACATTGCGCCTTGGCTCGCATCTTTCCGCAGAACGCAGAAACCGGCTATTCTATCCTGTCATGATCGCATGGGCGCTTGCAGGCACCGCCATCATCACTTTCATGGTTGCTTATCTGGGCATGGAAAATCCGCCCTCCATCCGCACCTTCACAACCTTTGGCGGACCGCTGATCATCATTGCCACTGTTATTTTTCCGGCGGTGGTTGCCGCCATGGTGTTGCGCGATAAAACTTTATTGGAACAAAAATCCTCCGGCATCCCGGTTCAAACATGGAGCGACCATCTCTATATCGCCATTTTAGAACCGATGATTGACCTTGTCGGGCGCTTGCGCTGGGCGGCCTTGCTGGTTCTCATCATTGTTTTATTTTATCGCTACACCGATGCGGTGTGGGGCTCTTTTGCCTATCCCTTTTATATGGGGCTTGATACTTCTATTGGCGCGCAGGGCTTCACCTATGACGAGGTCGCCGTTGCGTCAAAACTGTTTGGGGTTGGCATGACCATTGTCGGCATTGCCTCTGCCGGTTTTTTCATGGCCGCTTTTGGCCGTATGCCGTGCATGTTGGCCGGGGCAATTCTCGCGGCGCTGACCAATCTTTTATTTGCCGATCTGGCCAATGGCGGCGCGACCATGGACGCGATTACCCATGCCATTGGCTTTCCCTATCTTTACGAACCCCTGAACGCGTTTATCAATTGGACCGGCCTTGACGCCACCATGAATGATCGCCTTGCCCGATTAATGCTAGCCATTGCCGGAGAAAATTTGGTTGGCGGTTTTGCCGGGGTCGTCTTTGTCGCCTTCTTGTCCTCGATTGTGAACAAGGAATATGCCGCTGTGCAATATGCCCTATTGCTGTCCATGACCATGCTTATTGGCAATCTCGGCAAACCCTTTCTCGGCGAGCTCATTGACGAGCGCGGCTTTGCCTGGGTCTTTGTTCTCACTGCCGTTTTGGGGCTGATAGCGGTTTTTGCGTCTATCGCAGAATGGGTGCGGGAAGCCAAAAACAAAAAAGCAAACAGCTAGGGATCAGACCTGCAGGCAATCATTGATATCGGGTTCAGGGTCGCCTTGCCGCGATGGTCCCAGTTTGATGGTTGCTATTATTTCTTCACCCTCTTCATAACGGGTAGCGGCCCAGATGCGGCACTCCCCAATATCAAAACGCAAGAAATTCCCTTTGCCTTCAGAGCGGGTCAAAGCCGGAAGCCCGAGCAAGCCCTCAAGGCGCTGGCGGGATTGGCCACGATAGTCATCAAGCTGAATGACCGGGCCGTCCATAACAGCCCCCTTCGCTTCGCCGTTGATAATCACTGGAACAGCCTCACCGCCACCCTCTTTAGAGGGTAAATCCTGAACGCTGGCACAGGCCCCAAAGGTCACGCCAATCGCCATCATCAAATATGCGCTCGCTGCTCGCCCTGCCATAGATTTATCCTTCTTTGCTCAAACCGAAATGCTTGTATCTTGCGCTTAAACCGCATAGTAGAGTTTGACTTTGGCAGGGCCAACTAAATTCACCCCTGTTTGCCTATTATTTTTTTAAGGAGCCTCCATGTCTGCGAACCCTGCTAAATATGATGTTACCGGTATTGGTAACGCCATTGTTGATGTCCTTGCCAATACCGATCAGGATTTTCTGGACACCCACAATATCCCTCGGGGCGGCATGCGGCTTATTGACCAGAATGATGCCCGCAGCATTCTTGAAGCCATGAAGCAAACAACCATGGTCTCTGGCGGCTCGGCGGCCAATTCCATTGCCGCCCTTGCCTCCCTTGAAGGCCGCGGTGGCTTTATCGGCAAAGTTGCCGGCGATGCTCTTGGTGATGTGTTTCGCAATTCCTTGCAGGAAATGGGCATTCACTTCCCCACAAACCCTTTGCGCGATGGTACCGAAACAGGCCGCTGCCTTGTCGCCGTCACCCCCGATGCCGAGCGCTCCATGGCCACTTTCATTGGCGCTGCTGAACATGTCAGCATTAGCGATGTAGATAGTGACCTTATTGCCGATAGTGCCGTCACCTATTTTGAAGGCTATCTTTTTGAACAGGAAAAGCCCCGGGCCGCTTTTGTAAAGGCATGCGAGATTGCCAAACAGGCCGGGCGTAAAACCGCCATCACCTTGTCCGATCGCGATCTAGCCGTGCGCCAACGCGCCGATCTGCTGGCCTTTATCAGCGCCCATACGGATATTGTTTTTGCCAATGAGGGCGAAGCCATGGCGCTCATGGATAAAGATAATTTTGACGATGCCCTGCGCGAGATTGGCGCGCTTGCGCCTTATGTCATTGTCACCCGCTCCGGGGACGGGTCTTTGATTGTAGATCCGGAAATGTCCGTACACGAAGTAGCAGCGATTGCCCCGGAAATTCTCGCCGACACAACCGGCGCTGGCGACGCTTATGCTGGTGGGTTTTTGTTTGGCCTGTCAAAAGATATGTCGCCAGAACAATGCGCCATCATTGGCGGTATTTGCGCCGCAGAGGTCATTTCCCATATCGGCCCAAGACCAGAACAAAGCCTCAGACAATTGGTAAAAGCTGCGGGGCTTATCGAAGCTTAGGCGGTAATTTCACCGCCGCCATATCCGTAAATTTGCCGCCCCGCGCCCGCAAAGGATTATCCGCCTCACCGGCAGCTCGTTGCAAGGCGACGAGTTCTGCGGCTAGCTGATCAAAAGGAACCCCGTTCGCGGCCATGAGATCAAGCAATTTATAAAGCAATTGCGCTCCATTGCGGGCAATGCCCTGCCCCTTGCCGCCGTCTTGCGCTATGAAAACCGAAAATCCGGCAGCGGCACTGGCAAAATCCGTCGCCGCAATATGACAAGCTCCCCTCTCACCATCAGATTTCTCAAACAAATTCTGACAAAGGGTTTTTAGCGCTTCCGCCAAATCATCTTCATGCCTAACCATAATCATTCCTCACCATTGGCAAGCAAGATTACAGAGCAGATACTGACATTGCCCTAAAATTTTCTGCTTTGGGACCAAAATCACCAAAAAACCAAAAGCCGGCCCCCCTCATCCAGCAAACCCCAGCACTTTAATTGATTGTTTGAGAGCCAAAACATTTTAGCCTAAAGCATTTCAAGCCATTTTTCCCAAACCCCAAGCCCGCAAAACAAAAAACGCGACCCAAAGGCCGCGCTTTTCGCTATCCTTAAAAAGGCTTGGCAGATGGGCCAAGCCTATCAAAACTTAATGGTCATGCTCGCCATGATCATCGCCTGAGCACTCCATAACAGCGCCTTGGGCATCATCATTCAGCAGTTCAACATCTTCCGGCTTGGTCACCTTGTTAAACTCGTCAAGCAAAGACGGATCTTCGCTCACCTTTCCGGCGAGACAAGAGCAATCAAGCTCGGTGCGGTCAAAGTCTTCCACATATTGATTGCAATTGGCTTCAAACTCTTCATTGGCTGAAGCACTAACCGTCACTCCAAGGCCAAGCGCGGCCATACCAGCAATAATCAAACTCTTTTTCATTTTGAGGTTTCCTCCATTAGTAACACCCCCACCCGACCTTTTTGGCCATACCGGCTAGTCATACTGGAATTGCCAATGATGATAAACCCCTTTTTGCACCCGCCAGATTGAAGGGTTGATGCGCCTGCGCAACGGGAATTTTCTTGCCTTTTTCGCAATAATGCTTTTTGTGACCTAGGAAAGCGCCAAAGTAAAACCATCCAAATGCGCCAGACGGGGGGCCATACCCCCTATAGATTTTACATTAAAGGAGCCACCCCCCATGTCACTCTTAGACCAACTAACCCAAGCCATCACCACACAGGCCGCCCCGCAGGCCGCCCAAAAAACCGGTCTCGACGCCGGTCAGCTAGAAAAACTCATGCCCATGGCCACCGCCATGATGATGAGCCGTCTTGGCAAAAACGCCGAAAACCCGCAAGCCGCAGAGGCTTTAAATGCCGCCCTTGATCGCCATCAAAGCAATCCCGCCTCGCTTGCCGATGATAATGTCATTGCCGATGGTGAAAAAATCCTCGGCCATGTCTTTGGCGGTCAAAAAAACAATGCGGCTCAATCGCTGGCCAAAATTGGCGGCATTGATCAAGGTCAGGCCTCTAATCTGATGGCCATGGTTGCTCCCATGGTGATGGGCGCTCTTGGTCAACAAAAAAAACAACAAGGAGGCTTTGACGTCAATCAGCTTGCAGGCTTGCTTGGCCAGGAACGCAAAAACGCACAGGCTGCTATGCCCAATGATTTAAACCCGCTGATGAAAATGCTCGACAGCGATGGCGATGGCAATGTCCAAAACGAAATCATGGGCCTTGGGGCAAAGCTTATGGGCAATATGTTCAAGCGCTAAGAATTTCCCGGAGATATTTGTTAAAACGCCCGGTGCTTATAAAGAGCATCGGGTGTTTTTCACTGGAAATGGGGCAGGGGGCATCGTAAAAGCACCCAATGCTTAAGCACAAAACAGGATAACACCCCCTATGACCGACACCCCCCTAATGCATGGCACAACCATTTTATCAGTGCGACGCAATGGCATTGTGGCCATTGGCGGCGATGGGCAGGTTTCCCTCGGCTCAACGGTCATGAAGGGGGATGCCAAAAAAGTGCGCCCGCTCATTGGCGGCAAGGTCATCACCGGATTTGCCGGGGCCACCGCCGACGCCTTCACCCTTTTAGAGCGCCTTGAATCCAAGCTGGAGCAATACCCAACCCAGCTAACCCGCGCTTGTGTAGAGCTGGCAAAAGATTGGCGTACGGATCGTTATTTGCGCCGCCTCGAAGCGATGATGATTGTCGCCGATAAAGATATAACCCTAACCCTGTCCGGCGTCGGCGATGTATTAGAGCCAGAATCACTGGAGAAGGGCGGCGGCATCACCGCTATTGGCTCTGGCGGAAATTTTGCCTATAGCGCCGCCCTTGCGCTTTATAATGAAACCGATATGGGCGCTGAAAATATTGTCCGCAAAGCCATGGCCATCGCTGCCAAAGTATGCGTTTACACCAATGACAATTTAACGTTGGAAAAGCTCGGCTCTTAAAAACTCAAGACCGATGCTGATGAACCCGTCCGAAATTTAAATATTTTGTCGGGTTTACGGACCTTCCATGCTCGCGGGTTTCAAAATGCAAATTAGGGCCACTGGCATTGCCGGTGCGCCCAACCGTGCCAATCTCGACCCCGGCCGTTAAGCGCGCCCCTTTTTTCACATGAATATGATCGAGATGGGCATAATAGGTCTGCAACCCATTTTTGTGATCAATAATAATGATTTTGCCATAGCCGTTTTTCCAACCGGAAAAACTGACAATCCCATTGGCCGCAGCGCGCACCGGCTCTCCCTTATGGGCCGCCAGATCCACCCCATGATGAAAGGAATTGCGCCGCGGTCCATAGCCGGAGGTCTTGACTTTGAAATTCACCGGCATCAGCAAAACCGCCTTGACCCCGCCTGCGGGCGCACCGGTAACCGGACCAGACGGGTAGGGCATGGGGGCAGGGTTTGGCGGCGCTGACGCACAGGCCGCAAGACCTGCCAAACCGCCCGCAAGAACCGTCATTTTAAAAAGCTTCAAAGAAGAAAAAGAGGGGGGCAATTTTTTAATCATACAAAACACCTATAGGCCCCCAGCCTATAAAAACCATTAAACACTAAAAAGGAATTTTCGTCAAAATCGACATTCCTGCCTTGACCTTGCAGGGTTAAAACCCTTTAAGCCTTGCTAAGGTCAGGCCCTGACCCCATCTGTCTTTTTGTTCCATCCCGAAGGTAATCTATCCCCATGACTGAGTTTTCCCCGCGCGAAATCGTCTCCGAGCTTGATCGCTTTATCATTGGCCAGCAAAAAGCCAAACGCGCCGTGGCCGTGGCCTTGCGTAATCGCTGGCGACGGCGGCAATTGGAAGGCAGCCTGCGCGATGAGGTCACCCCAAAAAATATTTTAATGATCGGCCCAACCGGTGTTGGTAAAACCGAAATTTCCCGCCGTCTGGCCAAACTCGCCGGGTCCCCCTTTGTCAAAGTCGAAGCAACAAAATTTACCGAGCTTGGTTATGTTGGCCGCGATGTAGATTCAATCATTCGCGATCTCATGGAAATTGCCTTGGGCATGGTGCGCGAAAAAAAACGCGATGAAGTGCGCAGCAAAGCCCATGGCGCTGCCGAAGAACGCGTGCTCGAAGCGCTGGTCGGTGAAAATGCTTCTGCGGCAACCAAAAACAGTTTTCGACAAAAATTGCGCGATGGCGATTTGGATGATCGGGAAATCGAACTCGCCCTTGCCGATAATGCTCGCGGCAATATGCCCTTAATGGATATTCCCGGCATGCCCGGCGCACAAATGGGCATGCTCAACCTGTCTGATATTATGGGCAAAGCCTTTGGCGGGCCAACAAAGACCCGTAAATTAAAGGTCAAAGATGCCTATGAACCATTGATTGCCGAAGAAAGCGACAAATTGCTTGATGATGATAATCTCACACAAGAAGCCCTTGCGCTTGTAGAAAATGACGGCATTGTTTTCCTCGACGAGATTGACAAGGTTGCCCGCTCTTCGGAAAGGGCCGGGGCCGATGTCTCTCGCGAAGGCGTGCAACGCGACCTCTTGCCCTTGATAGAAGGCTCCACCGTGCCAACCAAATATGGTCCAGTAAAAACCGATCATATTTTGTTTATTGCATCCGGCGCCTTTCACCTCGCCAAACCCTCCGACCTCTTGCCGGAATTACAAGGCCGCCTGCCCATCCGCGTCGAGCTTGATGCCCTGACCCGCGATGACTTTATCTGTATACTGAAAGATACCGAGGCCAGTCTGGTGCGCCAATATCAGGCCTTGATGGAAACCGAGGGCCTATCGCTTGACTTTACCGAGGATGGCATTGCCGCCATTGCCGACACGGCGGCGCAGGTCAATGCCAGTGTCGAAAATATCGGTGCCCGGCGTCTGGCGACAATTTTGGAAAAAGTGCTTGAAGATGTATCCTTCCGGGCCGGAGAAACCAAGGATGAGAAAGTCGTCATTGATGAAAAATTTGTCACTGACCATCTTGGCGATCTCGCCAAAAACACCGATCTGTCCAAATTCATCCTCTAAAGCCCCAAAACCTCACCTTTTAGCAGATTGTGCCAAAGCAGAGGGTCATTTAAGGGGGTGGCGAAATGGTTAATCTCTGGTAAACTCATCGTCCAATTATCAGGGGAAGCGGTGGGTTTGCTATGGCAGGCGGTTTTATAGCGTATCAGGATGAAGAGCACGGCCTTGGTTTCAAGGTCGCGCAAATATTGGCCAAAGAATACGCCTTAAATGGGAAAAACCAAAGGGGTGGCTTGTCTGTTTCGGACCAGAAACAACCTGATTCCATACCGCCAAAAGTCTCGCCACGGCGCGATAGCACCTCCACTCTGGCCTCTTTGGTCTCCCATCAGGCACAATTTGCCGTTCTTCCCCTTGAGGATGATCGCGGCAAATATAACAAGCTGTCTTTGGAAGCTCTCATTGACTTTAAAGATTATTATATCGAAGCAGAGATGCGCGATGAAGATGACTATGTCCTCGCCGTGCCTTCGGTTTCGATTTACGAACTTGGCGAAAGCGCTTTTCCATCTTCCCATAAGGGCGCGTCCCATATAGGAGCCTTACCGCGTAATCTTGAAGCGCAGGATCTATTGCGCCGCCGGGTTGGCGTCATTTATGCTTCCGCCGATGCTCTGGAGCGCTGCCAGGCAGCCCTGCATGGCTATGAGGCCCAAGGCATTCAGGTCCAGCGCCTTGCCGATAATGAAGACCCTTATCGCACCGTGCTTAATAAAGCGCTTGAAGGTCTCGATCAGGATAGGATGATTTTCACCGGACTTGATGACGGCGATTCAACCGTCAAACGATTGAGCGGCATGCGCGCCGCCAATCACGCCAAACCACTGATCGGCGTTTTGCTGCCCCGTGATGTGGCCACTATGGGCCGCCAAACATCAAGCAATGGGCTTGCCGATCCAAGTTCTTCTGAATATGTGCTTTTGGACGACCATCTTGAAGGCAATACCAAATTATCAGAGCGGTTTTTAGTCCTAAGCCGTCTGCAAGAACGCTCTCGGGGGGCCAAACCGGTTATCGGTGTCATTGGTCAACAAGATGTGTGGATGAAGAAAGTCAACAAAGCCTTCAAACGCTTCCTGCCAAAGAGCCAAGGCAATTATCCTGAGCATAAATTTGCCCGCTTTTTAATCAAGCTTGATAGTCGCGGCAAAGGCGTTCTCGACATTGATGAGATTACCAATGAGCTTATCCGCAAGGGCCTTTCCTATACGCCAATCGTATTAAACAAACGCCCGGAACGCCTGCCGGTTATTTTAGAAGTTGAAGTTCCCAATGAGGAACAGGCGCGCAAGAATTTCAAATATATTTTATCCAAATGCCATCTACCCGGTCGCAATTGGAACACCCGCTTCCTTGGCGGCTATGGCACCGATGTTAAAATGGATGTCATTATGCCAACCCCATCTCACCGCTGGAGCTGGAAGGCCTTTACATTGGGCGCCATCGCTTTAACCGCCGCAACCGCCGGTATTTGGCTGCTTCATTATTTTGACAAGCTTCCCTTTTAAACCATTCCACGCAGCTTAAAGAAAAAACGCGCCACAGCCTTCTTCCCCCCGCCGGCGAGGGAAGTGCTGATAGGCAAAGGGGCCACGTTTTTTCAAAGGGGAAGTCAGTTGCGGTTTTAAAACATCGCTTTACCGCGTCAATATGCCCGGGTCTTGAAATCAAAACACCCTTTTTTATTATTTTTGCAAAAACCCCCGCGCGCGGGCAGGTTTATCCTTGCGCTTTTTCAAGGTCACATAAAAAGCACCACCACCCCCATGGCGCGGTTGCGCCTGACGATAGGCGCTCACAAGATGGGAAAAATCTTCTTCTGCCCATTGCACAAAGCGCCGCCGCAAAATTCCCCGTGATGGCGAAAAATGCGATAGCTCGCCCTGTATCGGCGGTCCTTTTCCAGTGATAACCAAAACCGCCCGCAACCCGCCTTCAAAACACCGGGCCAAAAACACTCCCAAAGCCTGATGGGCCTGAATTTGCGACATGCCATGCAAATCAAGGCTTGCCTCAATCGGCGTTCTATCGCGCCCCATACGGCGAAAGGTTTTAGGGTCCCCGGAAGCCCCAAGCGCTTGATAGGTTTTTGGATGGGTTTTTGCTTTTGAATTATTAGCCGCAAGCCGCGAAAGCCGATTAGGTTTTTTTACCCCAATCCCGGACCTTTCTTTTTTAGGGCTCTGTTTATCCAGCCCCCCATCACCAGCGTCCAAACCTGTCGGCAAAGGCCGAACGGTTTTTGCCACCTTCCCCCATAAGGCTCGCTCTTCAGGACTAAGATCACGCTTGCGAGACATTTAAAACCCCACCTGCTTTACAGCATCTCCTGCAATAGCTTTTGGCAATAACACAAACATAGTGCCGTCACGACGAAACCGCCCGGCTTCCTCCCCGGCCGCATCGCCACTGCCCAAATAAAAATCCCCTCGTACAGCCCCCTTAATCGCTCCGCCCGTATCTTGCGCAATCATCAACCGCGCTAAGGGTTTTTCTCCCTCACCCTCATCAGTGCGCAAAGCAACAAAGACCGGCAGCCCCATGGCATAAAATTTTCTATCCACCGCCAAAGAGCGCTGCGGCGTTAGCTGCAAACCGCTCGCCCCAATAGGCCCCAGCCTTGGGTCCGGCAGATCCTCTAACCAACGAAAAAACACATAGGATTTATTGGCATGGCGCAAATCAGCCGCCTCCTCCTCCGGCGCCGCCTCCAGCCATTGCCTTATGCTTTGCATGCTCACATCTTCAAGCGCCATAATCTCGCGCACAACCAATTCGCGCCCCACCGCCCGATAGGGGTGGCCATTTTTACCCGCATAACCAACCCGCCTTTCCCCATCAGGAAAATGCAACCGCCCGGAGCCTTGAATTTGCAAAAACAATAAATCATTGGGATCCACCCACCCCAAAATCGGCGCCTCAATGCCATCAACAGAAATCGCTTTATGATCCGCATAAGGAACAAGTTTTTGTCCCTGCAATCGTCCTGACACAGATTTGCCCGCAAAATCTTTTCTAAATCGCCCCAGATCAACATCAATCAAATCATCCGGCCGCCCATAAATAGCCGCAGAAAATTTCTCGGTTTTTTCATGGGATGCCTGATAAATCGGCTCATAATAGGCCGTAAACAAGCCATCACTTTTGCGAATAACCTTGTCTCGCCCTTCGGCTTTATCCTCATATAAAACCCGATAGGGCACAAAATTTTGCTCAAAAAACCGCCGCGCCTCTTCTGGCAAAATCTCTGCCGCCCGCGCGCACACCGCACGCCAATCCCCCGCTTTGCCGGCAAAATTATACCCGCCGGGTAATTGGTTTAAAAAATCATCATCCCCCCGCCCCTGCCATTGCCCGCAGGACAATAAAAAAGGCCCAAGCGCCGCCGCAACATCATCCCCCCGCCACCCCGGCAGGTCAGAAAACCCAACTGGCTCCAATAAAAACTCGGCCAAAACCGGCGGCTCTTCATCCTTTCCGGTTTTAGAAAGAAAAAGCAAAAGAACAGAAAGAAAAATTATCCCGCCCAGAAACCCGAAAACCGCACCGGCCAAAAGCCCGAACGGTCGCGATAATCCAAAAAATTTATCTTTTCCCGTATCCGGCATTTTATAAACTCAAAATCAGGATGCGGCCCCGCCCGTTGCCACCAGCGTCCAGTTCGGATCATGGCTGCCAACGGGCCGCGCAAAGGTCCAACGGTCTTTGACAAGATCAATGCGGTTGGCATTTCCCTCAATCACATTGCCTTCGGCGTCTTTTAAGACCCGGGTCTGATTGGAAGAAAAATCAACACTCACTTGTATTTTATTGCCAACTTTTCCGGCGCTAATAATCGCTGCATCATCCAGACCAACAAAGCGCACATCAGAAACCTGCCCGGCTTTTTGCCGCGTTTCGATCACCTGCTGAAAGGCGTTTAAAATCGAAGGATCAATAAAGTCCTTCACCTCGCTTAAATCCCCGCGTGCAAATCCGGTGACGACCATCTCATAAAATTTAGACGCCCCGCGCAAAAACTCGGTTTCAGAAAAATCCGGATAAGCCCGGGTCAATGTTGCCAGCCATGCGGGCGCGCCAGCCTCTGTCGCCTCATCCCCGGAGCGCACAAGGCGCGGGCCGGTTTTGTCCTGATCGGCATTATCGGCCATTTTTTCCGCCGCCGCATTGCGCCGTTCGCGAGGCATGGGCTTGTCCTCCCCCTCTTGGCCATCTTGACCATCCTCGCGACCAAGCACGGAATATAGTTGAAAACCGATAATAGCGGCCACAATCATCCAAAAAATCAAACCCATATCCATCACAAAATCCAAAAATCCAAGAGACGCTATCAACAAATCTGCGCGAAAGGCTCGCGAAACACCATAAGGCTACTTATATAGGGTCGGACCTAGAATATACAGCCCTGAAATTCCAGCCCTTTTGGCTGCGAAGGAGTGATATTTCATGATTGCCCTGATTTTATTTACGCTCTTTATTGTCCTGCCAACGCTGGAAATATGGGTGATTGTCAAAGTGGCCATGGAATTTGGCGCTTTTCCAACGGTTTTGGCGACTATTTTCACCGCCATTCTTGGCTCGATCATCATTCGCCTACAGGGCTTTGCCGCCATAAACGAATTACGCGCCGATCTGCAAAATGGCACCAGCCCGGCCGGGCCCATTATTCACGGGGCTTTTTTGCTCTTTGCCGCGCCCCTATTGATGCTACCCGGCTTTATTACCGATGGCATTGGGTTTTTGCTCTTGGTGCCCCCGGTGCGCGTCTTTCTGGGCCGCGCCATTTTGAAATGGGTCAAAAAACAAACTGATGCAGGCCGTATCAAAATTTTATAGATACTGGCCGCCCCCTCAACCCTTGCCGAGGCGGCCCCGCCATGGTAGCAGGCCGCCTCATAACCTTTATAGCGATTAGGACCAAATTCCATGTCTGAGACCAACACCACGCCAGAAAACAAAGCCGCCACTCCTGAGGCAGATCAGGATCCGGCCACGCAGCCAAGCATTCGCACTCTTGATCGCTATGTCAAAGACCTGTCATTTGAAAACCCGAACTCTCCCATGAGCCTCAATCCAGCTTTGCCCGCGCCCGCCATGGAAGCGCAAGTTGGCGTCGGCTTTCGCCAGCTTGGCCCGGAGCAATTTGAAGTAGAACTGTCTTGCACCGTCACCGCCAAACATGGCGATAATATTGCCTTTGTCATTGAGGTAAATTATGGCGGCTTATTTGTATTGCAAAACATGACTCAGGAAATGTCAGAGCGCGCTTTGCTGGTTGATTGCCCGCAAATCATGTTCCCCCATATGCGCCACATCATTGCCGAAGCCACACGCAATGGCGGGTTCACGCCGCTAACCATGCAAGCGGTCAATTTTGTTGAGCTATATGAAAAGCAAAAAGCAGAAGCTGCAGCCAATCCCGCTGCCGCCCCAGCCGCCGCCCCCGATCAGGCTTAAAGGCTAGCCTTGTTTTTTATTGATCTCATGCCAGACGGCATTGTCCATTTCTGCAATAAATTTTTCATGGGCGGCTATTTCCTCCGGCTGCAGCAAAGATTTCAGCGGCTTTTGCCGCTGCGGGGTTTCTTGCTGCAAAGCCTTATTGGCGCTGCCCATACCGCTCGGGACCAAATCAAGCCCGGCCTGTCGGCCTCCGGTAAGCTCAATATAAACTTCAGCCAAAAGCCGCGAGTCGAGCAATGCCCCATGGCCATCGCGCTCACGCTCTGCGGTGTTAATTCCAAAGCGCGAACATAAAGCGTCGAGCGAAGCGGGCGATCCGGGAAATTTCCGCCGGGCAATTTGCAAACTATCAATCACTTCATTTTCAATGGCTGCCAACCCGGCTTTTTCCATTTCAAACTGCATGAATTTCATGTCGAAATCAGCATTATGGGCAATCAAAACCGCATCTTTGATGAACTCATGAAACGCCAAACCAACACTGGCATCAGAAAAAACCGGCTTATCCGATAAAAACTCCGTAGACAGACCATGCACCTTATAGGCCCCTTCCGGCATATCCCGTTCAGGGTTTATATAGACATGAAAATCATTGCCGGTAATTGCCCCATTGATCATTTCAATGGCGCCTATTTCAACAACCCGATCGCCATCTTCCGGCTTAAAGCCCGTTGTTTCTGTATCAAAGATGATTTGTCGCATGAAAGCTTTATGCCCTTATTTGCTTGGCTGCGGCCAGTCCAACGCGGCCAATTGTGGATATTTTGCCGCCAGAGACGCCATGATTTTTGCAACCTGTTGCGCCGCATCCTCAACCCCCTTATCGGTGCGCACTACAAAATCAGCCCCCTTAAGGCGCTCTTCTTCCCCAAGCTGACGGCTCAAAATCGTCTCCAGCTTCGCCGCGCTCATGCCCTCTCGTTTCAACACCCGCTCGCGGCGTATATCTTCCGCTGCGGTGCAAACAATAATCGCATCAAAATCGCGCTTATTGTTCGATTCAAATAATAGCGGAATATCCAATACTATCGCCGCATCCCCCTTATGGGCAGCCATAAATTCCTGCTGATCTTCATAGACCAGCGGATGAATTTCCTCTTCCAACCATAATAAAAGTGATGGGTTTTCAGACAGCTTGACCGACAGGCAATCCCGATCAACCGCGCCATCTTTCACACAATCTGCAAAACGCGCCGCAATAACCGGCACGGCACGGCCCCCTTGGCTGTAAAGCCGATGAACAGCACTATCGGCATCCCAAACAGGAATACCATATTGCGCAAATAATTTTGCCGTTGTGGTTTTGCCCATGCCAATAGAGCCGGTCAGACCAAGCACAATCTGCTTGGGTTTTGCCGCACTCTTTTGTTGTAAAAACCCCATAGCCTCTTCCACCGGCCCCGGCTCGGCCCCGAACCATTGTTGGAAGCCCGGCATGGCCTGATAGACGAGCATGGCAAGACCGTTAAAATATTTAAGCCCTTGCGCTTTGGCCTGCTTTAAAAAAGCTGTTTCAGAAGGCTCATAAACAACATCGGCAATAATTGTTTCATCCCTTGCCCCCTCAAGCGCTACTGGCAGCTCGTCTTGCGGTTTCAAACCAAGCGCTGTTGTGTTGATAATTATATCCGCATAAGGAACAAGTTTTTCTCGCCCCTCCCAACCAACAATCTCAACGCTTGAACCAAACCGCGCCGCTAATGTCTCTGCACGGGCGCGGGTACGATTGGTGCAATAGATATAATGACACCCGGCCTCGCGCAGCGCCCATATAATCGCAGGCGCCGCCCCGCCTGCCCCCAAAACCAAAGCCGCCCCACCAGCAAAATCAGGCGCATGAAATTTCAGCGCCTTTAAAAACCCTTCCCCATCACTATTATCCGCCGTAATCCGGTCACGCCAAAACCGCAACATATTGGCCGCGCCAATCACTTGCGCCCTCGGGCTTATTTCATTGGCAATTTGCAAAGCGCGCAGCTTATGGGGCAAAGTTATATTGACCCCGCGATAGCCCGCTTGCAAAAGATTGCTAATGGTTTGGGTAAAAGCCGCATCATCATCGGCGGTCTCGATCGCTTCATATTCCCCGGCAATCCCGGCCCGCTCGCACCAATAGGCAAATAGACGCGGCGATAAAGAATGGGCAATCGGTGTTCCAATCACAGCGGCTTTCAGTTTGGTTTTTACCATGGAATAATGCTCCTCTGGCGAAGAACATCCAATAGTGGCAATAAGGGAAGGCCAAGAATGGCAAAATGATCGCCCTTAATGGCCGAAAATAATCGCACCCCATGCTCTTCAATATAATAAGCGCCAACCGAGCTTAAAACTTTTGGCCCAACCGTTTCAAGATAGGCATCTATTTCCCCTTCGGTTAAATCGCGCATGGTCATTTCAGAGCTTTCCCCATGGCGCCAAATGATTTTTCCGCCGATTGCAAGAGCGGCTCCGCAATGGAGATAATGGCTTTTCCCGGCCAGTGCTTTAAGCCGCTGTTTTGCCGCATGCAGGCTCTCGCATTTTTCATAAGGATGCCCCTCAAAGCCCAAAATTTGATCGGCACCGATCACCAGCCCGTCTTGCTTTCTTGAAACCGCCAGCGCTTTTTCTTCTGCCAAATGACAGGCAAGATCATTAAATGCAACACCATCCTTAGCGCCCGCTTCGATCAAAGCGGTCTCGTCAATATCTGCCGGCATAATTTCAAACGCCAGACCAGCACCGGATAAAATTTTTGCCCGGATGAAACTGCCGGACGCCAGAACCAGCCTAGCCATTATGTTGATTTTCTTTTTCTGTCTTCGCTGTCAGCCGCGACAAAATACTGGCTGCGGTTTCTTCTACCGAACGCCGGGTAACATCAATGGTCGGCCAGCCCATTTTAGCAAAATAGCGTTTGGCTTTTAGCAATTCCTCGCGAATTTTCTGGGTGTCGGAATAATCATCGAGCTTATCGCTATCAAATCCGCGCATTCTGTTTTCGCGAATTTGCGCCAGCCGATCCGGGCTTGCCACCAGCCCGATCATTAAAGGCTTTGAAAGCGCCGCCAATTCTACCGGCGGGTCCTGACTAGGCACCAGCGGCACATTGGCCGCCTTAATCCCGCGATTGGCCAAATACATACAAGTGGGCGTTTTCGAGGTCCGGCTAATTCCCACCAACACCACATCAGCGGTTTCCAAATCCCATAACATCTGCCCGTCATCATGGGCGAGGGTGTAATCAATCGCCGATATGCGCCGGAAATAATCATCATCAAGGCGATATTGCGCCCCCGTTTCATGGCTTTGCTGATCGTCGAGATAATCGCCAAAAGCGTTCAGCAAAGGGTCCAAAATTGGTATGGCCGGAACCTGAAGCTCGGCACATTTCACTTCCAAATGCCGCCGCAGCTCCTCATCAGCCATGGTATAAAGAACAAGACCGGGCGATGCCTCAATTCGCGCTAAAACCTCATTCAGCTTGGGCAGGGAGCGGACCATGGTTTCAATATGATCAAGGGGCTTGGCGCTATCAAACTGCGCCGCCGTTGCTTTCAACACAGTATTTAGGGTTTCGCCTGTTGTATCGGATATCAAATGAACATGATAATATGTGGTGTTTTGCCCCTTTTCCAATTTGGGGGGCAGGGCATCACTGGTCTTTTGTAAATTATTACTTGGCATATATCATTTTGGTCTTTGGTTGAAACTTTCGGGGAAAACTCGCTTTTTTCCTGTGGATAAATGTCAGCATGTTCGGTTTTTTGTCGAGGATTGATTGCCACAAAACAGATTAACAGGATCGCCAAAAACTTTACCGGAGTTTTAGGCATTTTGACCCCCTCTAAAAAGGGGAAAGTTTTTCCACCAGAATTTTTGTGAAAAACCCCAGTTTTCCCCGGTCATCTTGTCTCGCTTCCGGAACTACCAAGGTATTACCGGCCATACTTTATGGTTTTGTTAACCATTTTTTGTGGAAAACTGCGGGGAAAACACCGCCTTTCTCCCAAAACTCAAATCCAGCGACTTTATCCACATTCCCAACAGGCTAATGAGGTCTTTTAGGTTTTCTTTTTTGAAGGACAAGATAAAAGGCAAATGGAAAGGCCAGACCCCAATATGACAGACCAACCCCTCTTGAAAGCCCTAGCCGGTCAGGCGGTAGAACCGGTTCCATGCTGGTTCATGCGTCAGGCAGGCCGTTTTCTACCAGAATACAGAAAAATAAGACAAGAGGCAGGCTCCTTTCTCGATCTTTGCTATAATCCAGAGCTAGCCAGCGAAGTTACCCTTCAACCCTTGCGCCGCTTTGACATGGACGCAGCCATAGTTTTTGCGGATATCCTGCTCATCCCGCAGGCTCTGGGCATGAAAGTCTGGTTTGAGCAGGGCGAGGGCCCGCGTCTTGCCCCCCCTGTCGAGCAAGCCGGTATGACCGCCCTGTCGGAACCCGCAAATATGAGCCTTTTGCAGCCGGTTTACGAAACGGTGAAAAAAACGCGCCAAGCTTTGACCCCGGAAAAATCCCTGATTGGTTTTGCGGGCGCACCATGGACAGTAGCCACCTATATGCTGCGCGGGCAAGGCTCCAAAGACCCCGCCAGCCTGCGTGCGCTTTACTATCAAAACCCGGAATTGGTTGAAACCTTGCTGGAAAAAATCAGCACCGCGACAATCAACTATCTAAGCCAGCAAATCGACCATGGGGCAGATGCGATCCAGCTTTTCGACAGCTGGGCAGGGGGCCTGCCAGAAACCCTGCTGCACCGCTTGTGTTTAGAGCCAAGCCAAAAAATAGCGGTAGCTTTAAAGAAAAAACACCCCAAGACCCCGATCATCATCTTTCCGCGGGGCGCAGGCCCCAGCCTTACCGATTATGCCGAAATCCCGGAATTTGACGCCATTGGCATAGACACCAGCACGCCTTGGAATTGGGTCAAAAAACACATATCTCCGAAAAAAACCGTCCAAGGCGGCCTGGACCCGCTTTTGGTGGTTAAAGGTGGTGAAGAAATGGTTAGTGCAGCGCGAAAATTAAAGCAGGTTTTTGCCGGAAGCCCTTATATTTTCAATCTCGGCCATGGCTTTGTCCCGCATACACCCCCCGAAAATGTAGCCCTGCTTATGCAGGCTATAAGACAATAGAAAAAAGCCTTATTTGAGAAACGAAATGAAAACCTTTCTACTTGAAAACTATCAATGGCTAAAATCTCTGCACCTTATTGCGGTTATCGCTTTCATGGCTGGCATGATGTATCTACCGCGCCTGTTCATCTATCACCACCAAAGCGAAAAGGGCGGCGAAGCGGAGGGCTATTTCCTGCAAATGGAGCGCCGCCTGCTAAAAGGCATAATAAACCCTTCCATAATTCTCCTATGGGTGCTGGGCCTGCTCATGGCCTGGATCAACTGGCCGGGCATTAGTGCAGGCTTCTGGTTTGAAACAAAATTCCTGCTGGTTCTGCTCATATCGGCCATTCATGGCTATTATGCAGGGGCGGTGAAAAAATTCGCCCGGGGCGAACGGGTGCGCAGCGAGAAATTCTGGCGCATTATCAATGAAATTCCTTTCCTCATCTTGATAGCAATCACGATATTGGTGCTGGTAAGGCCTTTTTGAGCCCGCAAAAACACCAAAACAGATGTTTTCAAGGGAAAGATTGACGCTAGCCTTCAAAAACCCTATGAAAATCAACAAGCGGGTTCTCCGCTAGTTTTTCCCATTTGAAATATGCGCTTAAAGCCCGGTCTTTATCGGGCCGCCGCTCTATCCACATTCACGCCCTTAAAAACCCTATAGGTATCCCCATGGCGCCAAAGCAAATCCACCTTGATGAACTGAAAGAAAAAAGCCCCACAGATCTTTTGGTCTTTGCCGAAGAGGTTGGCGTTGAGGGGGCTTCAACCATGCGCAAGCAGGATATGCTGTTTGCCATATTGAAAAACCTTGCCGAAGAAGAATGTGAAATCACCGGCGGCGGGGTGTTGGAAGTATTGCCAGATGGTTTTGGGTTTTTGCGCTCTGCAGACGCCAACTATCTGGCCGGCCCCGATGACATTTATGTCTCGCCGACCCAGATAAGAAAACACGCCCTTCGCACAGGCGATACAGTTGCTGGCGAAATCAGAAGCCCAAAAGATGGCGAGCGCTATTTTGCCCTGACCAAGGTCCTTTCTATCAACTTTGACGAGCCGGATCAGACCCATCACAAGGTTCACTTCGACAATCTGACCCCGCTTTATCCGGATCAGCGTCTGACCATGGAAATTGACGATAAGGAAGGCAAAGACCTTTCGGCTCGGGTGATAGATCTCGTGGCTCCCCTTGGTAAGGGACAACGGGCCTTGATTGTCGCGCCCCCGCGCACCGGTAAAACCGTCCTTCTACAAAATATTGCCCACTCCATCAGCGCCAATCACCCGGAATGCTATCTCATTGTTTTGCTAATCGATGAGCGCCCGGAAGAGGTCACCGATATGAAGCGCTCGGTTAAGGGCGAGGTCGTCTCCTCAACCTTTGATGAGCCTGCCACCCGCCATGTGCAAGTGGCAGAAATGGTAATTGAAAAAGCAAAGCGTCTCGTTGAACATGGCCGCGATGTTGTCATCCTGCTCGATTCGATCACCCGTCTTGGCCGCGCCTATAACACGGTGGTACCATCATCGGGCAAGGTCCTGACCGGCGGTGTTGACGCCAATGCCCTGCAACGACCCAAGCGTTTCTTTGGCGCAGCGCGTAATATTGAAGAGGGTGGGTCTTTAACAATCATCGCCACAGCGCTCATCGACACCGGATCGAAAATGGATGAGGTCGTGTTTGAAGAATTTAAAGGCACCGGCAATTCGGAAGTTGTGCTTGATAGAAAAGTCGCAGACAAACGCGTCTTCCCGGCGATTGATATTCAAAAATCCGGCACTCGTAAGGAAGACCTCATCGTGCCCAAAGAAGATCTCTCCAAAGTCTTTGTTCTGCGCCGGATATTGTCGCCTATGGGCCCTAATGATGGCATTGAGTTCCTGTTAGACAAATTACGCCAAACCAAATCCAATAAAGCGTTTTTTGAAAACATGAACACCTAAAAATCGCGCAAAAAGAGAAAACTTTGCATACGGAACAACTGCAAGGGCTTGTTGCTTAACCATAAAGCAACAAGATGCTGGACCGCACGCTTTTCCTGTGATTGACTAGATGCGAATGGTTCGCTGTGGGGGCGAGCCAAAATATCTTCTGGGGCTTCGTCTGTGACAAATGGCGGGGATAGGGTTATGGGGATTTTCACCAATAGCGCAGGGCGATCATTTTCTTTTGCGCATATGACTGGCGTCGGGGTTTTTACATTTTTCGCAAGCATATTTTTAGCCCCTGCCGCTTTGGCCGAAACGGTGCTTGCACAATCTCCGGGATGTCAGGCGGTCAATAATGGCGACCTCAATCTGGTTATTCCCGGTCTGGCCAAAACAACAACCCCGATGAAAAACAGCAATGGCTTTCTCGACGCCAATGTAACAGCAGACTTTAATAGCGGGGACAGGCTGATAATCACCTATGATGTGATAGATCATGCCATTGCCAGCGATGATACCGCGTCTGTTATTTTTCTCAATGATGAAGATATTGCCGGCCAACCGATCATTCAAAGACAAGCCAATTACACTATTCCCGCGACAGGTAACAGATCCATTACCACCCAATTTTCCGTGGCGGGTTATGACTATCCAGACCGGGGCTTAAGCGCTATTTGCGAACCGGTACAAACCGGCAGTATTACCATTATCAGCCAGACCGACGGCCCTAATGGCAGCTTTGCCTATAGCGGCACTTTAACGACATTTACCAATGACACTCAAAACGGTTCTGCCAGCACCCTGTTTTCAGACCTTGCAACAGGTAGCTATTTATTTGTCCAAGAGCCCAATCAGGATTTTGGCCTCACCAATATTAGCTGCTCTGGCCAATCAAGCGTGATTGATCTTGGGGCACAAAGCGCGGCGGTATTTCTAACCCCCGGTGAAGACATTATTTGCACATTTTTCAATGTGGATTTGTTTGATGAGGAGCGCTTTGCCAAAGACAGCACCGATGCCATAAAAGGCTTCACCTATCGCCGGGCCCGAGCCATGCTCAATGCCGAGCCGGACCGTACATTATTTCATCACCGCAATCCAGAAAGCTTGTGGCAAGATAGCGCCGCTGCCGCCCCGAAACTTTCTGGCAATATCATCGACAATAATGGCAGCTTAAGCTTTACGGCCAGCACCGGGCGTAAGGACAGCTCCATCTTTCATGAGGGTTTAGAGCTGTGGGTGGAAGCCAATTACACTACAGCCAAAGATGATTTTACCCTTGGTTCGATTGATAGTGAATTTGGTATTGTCTATGTGGGCGCCGATATCCAGCCAAGCGAAAACCTCATGGTCGGGCTTTTGGCATCTTTTGACTGGGCCAAGGAAAGCATAAAGGGCGATGAAATGCCATCGCTCGCCGCGCCTATGGCTTTTGGCAAAAAACAGCAAGGCAATGCTTTGCAGGATTATTTTTCCGAAAATATTATCGACCAGAAAATAAGCGGCACTGGCTGGATGGCTGGCCCCTATATGGCAGCTCGGCTCTCAGAAAAACTGTTTTTTTCGGCGAGGATTGCCGCAGGCGGCTCCAATAATGATCTGACCCTTGATAATCGGGTCACGGATGATCCATTTGAGACCGATCGCTTTTTGGCGCGCACAGCGCTTACCGGCAATCATAATTTTGGTGATTTCCGTTTTACCCCAACCGCCTCGGTCACATGGTTTAAAGAAACCTCCAAAGCCTATATTTCCAAAACTGGCGTTCCCATCCCGAAGACCGAATTAAAACTTGGTCGGGCGGAATTAAAACCGGAGATCGCATGGCGTCACGATCTATCCGATGGCGCATGGTGGGAATCTCAATTTGCGGTTTCAGCTATATGGGATTTTGAACGCCCGGAGATTTTGGAAATTCAGGGCCTTGCCTTGCCGACAGAAGAATTTCGTGGCCGCGCCGAGGGCGGGGTGCAATTTAATTGGAAAAACGGCAATAGCCTGCGGTTTTCAGCCAGCTATGACGGTATTGGTGCTGATGGCTATGAAGCCTATGGGGCAGGCATCTGGTTTGACATGCCATTGAGCCGCGCCAAGCCTGCACGCAAAACCAAACCGGCCCCGGCCATCCCGCCGCCAGCCTATAAATATTGCCCTGATGGGTTGCGCATTCTCGAGGTTGATCCGTGTCCGGAAGAAAAACCAATACTGCCAGCCCCGGAAGATATGAAGCTGGTGATCTATTTCGACCATGACAAATCCAATCTCTTGCCCGCAGAGCTGGCCAAAATAGATCAGGCCATTGCGGCGATGAAAGAACGCGATGTAAAAATCGTCCTTCTGTCCGGCCACACCGACCTTTCGGGCAGTGATGCCTATAATGAGGGCCTGTCCATGCGCCGGGCCTTGGTCGTGCGCGACGCGCTAACCGCTCGCGGCGTCATGATCGATAAAATCACTTACGAATTTTTCGGTGAAAGCAGGCCGGCAGTACCAACCAAAGACGGCGTGCGCCTACAAGCCAATCGCCGCACCGAAGTCGTAATAAAATTCAAATAGGGACCGAAACGACTAAAAAACCACCAAAAACAAACTCATCCTGAGGTGCTGGCCGAAGGCCAGCCTCGAAGGATGATGGTAGAGAGTACCAAACCCAAAACTTATCCCCATACCCCGCATCCCCCTTATTATCACCAGTAAGACCGCCCACGGGGTCCGTGGTACCAATCTCGGATGGGTGATCTGGCAAGCCGGTGGGGCGAAAGCTGGCCATCGGTCGGTTATGGGCAAAGCTGTAACAGGCAAAGCCGATAATGTCTGACAATGCCGGGCGCGGGTGAACTCACGGGTAAACCCTCCCTCTTTTTTCGGCTCGTGTCATTCGCGCCCACCCCATTTTATTAAACACCGGCGACCATGAAGGTCTGATCGGACGCCTTGGCTTGAGAACATCAATAGTATGCGCAAGAAAAATTATGCCCTTAGAAAATTAAACCGTATACGGAAAAATAAAGCTTTACGCCAAAGCTTGTGGACAAAAATATTGCGTCTGAAATGCAAAACCCTGGCGGTTTTAATAAAAACAACCCCTATGATTGAAAGTTTGAGCGATAAAGCCATGATGCAGATCATGGCCAATTATCAAAATCTATCAAAGCTATTGCAAAATTTACGCAAAAAAACCCTCTATCTCAACCTCGCTTACAAACACCCCTTCACGCGTATAAAAATCCAGCTAACCCAGCTAAAACCTCATTTCTTTGCAACCCCGCAAGCAGGCGCAAGCATTTTGTGCCCCGCTTGGCGCAGCGCCGCAAAAGCTTCAAGCGGTCTGTCCGTACCCAGAATATCAACCCCCATATTAGCAATGGCACTATAGCGCGCCTCATCACCCGAGCGGGCAATTTCCTTGTCAATACTATTGCGCCCGCCCAGAGTGCCAAAAATAACTTCAATATCGCGGCTATTGAGCGCGCTAAAAATATTTTGATCCGGCGTATCATTGCCGGTCCAGGCCAAAATATTCTGTTCAGGAATGCCGGTTTCAGCAAGGCTTGCAAAATCAGCCATGTCATCAATGGTAAAAGAAATCATTGCATTATTATCAAGCCGATAAAGCGCTTTGGCTTGGGCCGGGCTATAAGCAATATAAATGACCCGCCCTTCGGCCCCTTGTTTGGCAACCTCATCAATGACATCTGCGTAACGGGTCGATGATTTAAAATCCACCTGCAAAATAGTGCGCCCATCAGCCCATTGCAAAACCTCGGAAAATTTCGGCAAATGATAGGGCGTAATAGCCCCGCTTTGATCTTTTAAAAAAAGCTTCGACAGATGATCCCAATCATAATCTGCCGCAAGCCCGCGCCCGGTTGTGGTCCGCTCTAAATCATCATCATGAAGCAAAAACAAAACCCCGTCGCGAGATGTCGCCACATCAATTTCCATTAGCGCCGGAATCTTTTGCGCCACAAATTGCATGGTCTCTAAAGAATTTTCCGGAAAGCCCGGATAAAACCCACCGCGATGGGCAGAAATTAAACTCACCCCCTCTTGCTCCAGACATTCAAAAAACGGGTTTAACCCGCCCGCCCCAATCACAATAGCCGGAACAGGCTGTTCGCGCTCATGGGGCGCAGGCTCGACCATTTCTTTTTCAGAGCAGCTAAATAAAAACAGAAAAACCCCTAAAACCAGTAACAGTCGATCCATGGCAAAATGTCTCCCAAAAGATAATCGGCAAGATTAACCCGCTTTTTGCCGCCAGCGCAGAACTTTTGCTATAGAAGATGAAAAACAGCCAAATGGACTATATAAACTAACCACCCAGAGCTTAAGGCCAGAATTTGAGGCCAGAATTTAAGGAATGAAACTGATGAAGTTTACGGTCAATATTGATTGCACCCCCGAAGAAGCCCGCCGCTTTTTCGGCCTGCCCGATGTCAACAAAGTCAATGATCTGATCATGGAAGGGCTTGAGCAGCGCGCCAACGAAAACCTCGATAGCCTCACCGATCCGCAAAAGTTCTATGATCGCATGATGAGCGCTGGCATGGGCAATATGGAAGCCATGCAAAAAATCTTTGCTTCCGGTCTGGCTGGAGGTATGGCCGGGAGCGACAAAAAATAACGCCTAAAGGAAGCCCATCATGACAGATGTGGAAACCATATACGCGCTATCATCTGGCGCGGGCAGGGCGGGTGTCGCGGTCATACGCCTATCCGGCCCCAAAGCCCTTGCTTGCCTTAAAGCCATGACCGGAAAATTGCCGCAAGCGCGCTATGCAGCGCTGCGAAAGATAACCCACCCAAAATCCGGGGATTTACTGGATGAAGGGCTGATTTTGGCCTTTCCAACCCCCAACAGCTTTACCGGCGAAGATATGGCCGAGCTACAAATTCACGGCTCTAGAGCCAGTATTGATGCAACCCTTGCTGCGTTGCAGCATTTTGGCTTGCGCCCCGCCGAGGCCGGTGAGTTTACCTTGCGGGCCTTTCGCAATGGTCGCATGGATTTAGCGCAGGCAGAAGGGTTGGCAGATCTTATCGACAGCGAAACGGACCAGCAAAGACAACAGGCATTGGGCCAGTTTGGCGGGCGACTTTCACAGGTTTCCGAGCGCTGGAGGCGGTCGCTTTTGGATATTGCTGCGCCTTTGGCAGCGGCGGTGGATTTTCCCGACGAAGAAGATATTCCGGCGCAAATAGAGACAAAAGCCCGCCCGGTGATTGAAAACCTGATTACAGATCTGGAAAAATATTTACGCAGCGCCGAGCGTGGTCGCCTCATTCGCGAGGGGTTGAGCGTTATTTTGCTCGGCCGCCCCAATGCCGGCAAATCAACCTTGCTCAATCATTTGATAGGCAGCGATCACGCCATCGTTTCGCCAATACCCGGTACCACCAGAGATATGATTGAGGTTCGCCTCGAATTGGCCGGTATGGCCGTGACTCTGGTCGATACCGCAGGGCTTCGCGAGAAAAGCAAAGACCCCATAGAGCAGGAGGGGATGCGCCGGGCAAGAGACAGGGCCGCAAGAGCGGATATGAAAATCATAATGCTTGATGCCAGCAAGCCGGAGGAGGTTTTAGGTCAGGATTTGCTCGGTATGGCCGGACCTCAAGACCTGATTGTTTGGAACAAGACCGATCTGGCACCACCACCACAAACCCCAAAGGGTCTCGCTCTTTCCCTTGAAACCGGGTCGGGGTTAGAAACCTTTTTATCTGCGATTGAGGCAAATATTGAGAAAATTGCTGCCAGCGAAGAAGCGCCTATTTTAACCAGAGAGCGCCACATAAAGGCTGTCAAGGACACAATTTCGGAACTCAAACAATCACTTGATTTGTTAGAAGTACAACCAGATATGGCGGCTGAGAATGTGCGCCTTGCCGCCCGCGCCCTAGCCCGCATCACAGGCGCTATTGATGTTGATGAGGTGTTGGGCGAAATTTTTTCTTCCTTCTGCATAGGTAAGTGATTGAGGCGAGTGACTGGGATAGGCCCTTTTTTTGATAAATAGCTGTTTCACGTGAAACATAGCCATCAATCATTAGGCTCGCCAAAGCGAGTTTTTTGCGATAGGCAAAGCCGGTAATGGATAGAAAAACCACAAATAAACGCTTTGATGTGATTGTCATTGGCGGCGGCCATGCGGGCTGCGAAGCAGCTTCGGCAGCGGCGCGCCTTGGTGCGCGTACTTTGCTGGCGACCCACAGACTGGAAACCATTGGCGAGATGTCCTGCAATCCGGCTATTGGCGGCCTCGGTAAGGGGCATTTGGTGCGGGAGATTGACGCCCTTGATGGGGTGATGGGTCGGGTGATTGACAAAGCGGGCATACAATTTCGCATGCTCAACCTCTCCAAAGGCCCGGCCGTGCGCGGACCCCGGGCCCAAGCCGATCGGGCGCTTTATAAAAAGCACATGCAGCAGGCCCTTGCTGAACAGGAAAATCTGACCATTTTGGCGCTAACGGTCGAAGACCTATTGGGTGAGAATGGCCATATTAAAGGCATTATCGCGGCAGATGGCGAGATTTTCGAGGGCGCGCGGGTCGTTCTAACCACCGGCACTTTCCTGAAAGGCGTCATCCATATAGGTGCCAAAAGAATACCCGCCGGGCGCGCCGGAGAAGCCCCTTCCATTGGTCTTTCGGACCGGCTCTACCAGGCAGGCCTTAAAATGGGCCGCCTTAAAACCGGCACTCCCGCAAGGCTCGATGGCCGCAGCATTCATTGGGATAATCTCAAAATGCAGCCCGCCGATAAGCGCCCGGTGCCGTTTTCCTTTCTGACCGAAAAGATAGAAGTGCCGCAAATATCCTGCGCTATTACCGAGACAACCCCGCAAACCCACAAAATCATTGCCGATAATCTGTCCCGCTCTGCGGTCTATTCAGGCGGTATTTCCGGCAATGGGCCGCGCTATTGCCCCTCTATAGAAGACAAAATAGTGCGTTTTGCCGAGCGCGAATCCCACCAGATATTCCTCGAGCCCGAAGGGCTTGATGATCCGACCATTTACCCGAATGGCATATCCACATCTTTGCCGGAGGAGGTGCAGGAAGCATTTTTGCGCACTATTCCCGGGCTGGAATCCGTGAAAATCATCCGCCACGGCTATGCGATTGAGTATGACTATGTGGATCCACGGGAGTTGAGCTCAACCCTTGCGGTGCGCAAATTGCCGGGCCTCTTTCTGGCTGGCCAAATCAACGGAACCACTGGCTATGAAGAGGCGGGAGCCCAAGGACTTATAGCCGGGTTTAATGCCGCCCTAGCCGCGCAAGGCCGCGAAGCCTTTATCCTAGACCGTTCTCAGGCCTATATCGGGGTAATGATTGATGATCTGATCACAAGAGGGGTGAGCGAGCCATACCGCATGTTTACTTCGCGGGCTGAATACCGCCTCACCTTGCGCGCCGATAATGCCGACCAAAGGCTGACCCCTATGGCGATTGAATTGGGAGCTGCCAGCAAGCGCCGCCGGGATATGTTTCACGTGAAACAGGCAGCCCTTTTAAAAGCAAGAAATTGGGCAAAAACCACTGGTATGACTCCCAATGAAGCGGCCCGTTATGGGTTGAAAATCAATCAGGATGGCAAGCGCCGAACCGTGCTCGAATATCTTTCCTATCCGGAGATTAATGCCGAAAAACTGTCAAAAGTATGGCCAGAGCTAAAAACCATGCCAGCGGAAATTATTGAACAATTAGCCTCAGATGCGGTCTATGCAGGCTATTTGGAGCGACAAAAAACAGACATTGCCGCCTTCCGCCGCGATGAGTCTAAAAGGCTTCCTCCAGAGATAGATTATCAGGCCATACCGGGCCTTTCCAATGAGGTTCGGCTCAAGCTGGAAGAGGCAAAACCGGAAACTATCGGTCAGGCCGGACGCATAGAGGGAATAACCCCGGCGGCTTTGGCACTACTTTCCGCTTTTTTGAAAAAATCTGGCCATACCATGCCTGACAATAATGATAGAAGAGATAA
>WFQB01000105.1 GCA_015487305.1 Parvularculaceae bacterium
AATCATCAAGCAGGGTCTGGGTCGCCGCCGGCATGGCGTAAAGTTCCATGGTCGGGAAATCCACCGCCTGCAATGTCGGGCTGGTGGTTTCAGGGCGGACATCGCTTTCGCCCACCCATCCCGCAGCCGCGCCGGTTACGGCAACAGGCTTGCGATAGCTATTGGCCCCGATTTGCCGGACCATGGCAATCTGGCGAATAGGAGAGATATCCCGCACCGCCATGATGATGCGCGCCTCGGTTTCATCCGGCGCAAGATAACCGCCATCACTATCAACCCCGACCGACAGGCTTTTGCCTTCAAGAGCAAACAGCGCGGAACTGTCGCCACTGCGCATATAGGCATGAAAGGCGGATTTATGCTCATTGTCAGCGCTGGTAACGGCGCGGGCATCCCCGCGCGTGGGGCGCGCCGCCTGCAAGGACAGGCGATCAATCGCATTTTTTTGCTCGCTTAGCGCTTTATTGATACGGGAAAGCTTTTCTTCGGACAGAACATCGCCCACGCCTTTTTCTTCCAGCTCTTTCAGACGCCGATCATTGACCTGTTTGAACTCTTCAAAAGTGGTGCATAAATCATGCACGGCTTCAACAATCACATCACCCGATGTATCGTTCATTTCTGCTTTGGTTTCCATAACTCAACTCCTTTTACGGTAATAATTTTTGCCGTAGATTTACGACATTGCGCGCAAGGCTATGTGCTTGCATTTGCTTATTCATGAGACTGACGGACAATCCATCTGCCGCCCGCCAATTGCTAATTCGTGCCCCCGGGGCCATGGGAAAAGTAACGATCGAGATTTCCCACAAATCCAGTTCCAGTAAATCGCGTCCCTTTTTACTGCGCCGTGCTTTTTTGGTGCGAAAGCCAATGGACAACCCATCCAGCGCACCACCACTAATTAAAGACCAGACATTGCGGCCAAGATCAGTGCTTAAAAATATTTCACCGCGAACAAACAGCCCCCGGCTATCTTCTTTTATTTGTACCCAGCGACCAATGGGCTTTTCCACCCTATGCTGATACAGCATCTTAACCCGACCCGGCTTGGCGGGGATAAGTGATTTCAAAAAAGCACCACGCAACACACGGTCACGGTTTAAATCATATTCGCCAAAGCGTGTGGCATAGCCTTCAATAAACCCCAGATGGGCATTGGCTGTTGTGTTGATTATTGTTTTCATGGGGTGCGCTCCCGCGCCAAGGGCGCTTCAAGGCGACGATCAATGCGCTCTAACGTGATACGCATTTGCGCCACCTGTTCTTCAAGCCGCGCTGTGCGTTCAATCAAAACCTGGTTATTATCAACCTGGCGCTCTAATTGCGAAAGGCGCTCTGCCGCAGACCCCGCCCATAGCAAAGCGGTTGCACTTTGCACCAGCAAAGCCGAGCCGATAACAATAGTGCTGCGATTAGTCGGCGTCATAATCACCCTCCTGTGGCTCAGCCGGATAGCCAAGGGCCTGGCGTTTTTCGCCTGCGGTTAAAAAATCTGCATTTAACACCCGTTGCAAATGCGCAATACGATCTGATGACAAAGCATCCACCGCGTTCAAATTTGCGACCAGCCGCACGCTTTCATCATTGCCTTGCGCTGTGCAGAGCCATTGCGACAACGCCGCTCCGGTTTTTTGCGCCAGCGGAATAATCGTTTGGCGCCAGAAAGCGAGATTGGCTTCGCGATAGGTCGAATAGGTGTTGTCGCCAGGAATACCCAGCAACATGGGCGGTACACCAAAGGCTAAGGCAATCTCGCGAGCGGCTGCATGTTTGGCATTGATGAAATCCATATCCGATGGCGACATCGACATTGGCTTCCAGTCCAACCCGCCATCCAGCACCAATGGCCGCCCGGCATTGCTGCGCCCGGCATAGGTCTCCGACAATTCTGCTTTTAGCCGCTCAAATTGCTCCGCCGTTAAATTTTCCGCCCCCTCAACGCCTTTATAAATAAGCGCCCCCGAAGGTCGCGCCGCATTATCCAGCAAAGATTTATTCCAACTTGAAGCGGCATTATGAATATCAACCGCCATGCCCGCCGCTTCCAAAGGCGACAAGCCATAATGATCATGCAAAGGGTGAAATAATTTCATGTGCAAGATTGGCATGAAGCCATCTTCCCCCTCGCGGCGAAATAAAGTTTTCTGCCCATCCACCTGATATTCATAGCCAATGGGCCAGCCATTTTTGCTGGCGCGCACCCGCATACGGTCCGGGCGCAAGCCCCATAATTCGCGCACCACCCCATCAATGCGCACCGCTTCCAGATAGGCATTACCGGCGGTCTGCAGATTTGCGTAAAATTCTTCCAATAATTGCGCGCCCGATTGCTCGCCATTGGGGGCAGCCAGCAGTTCCGTAATGTCATGACCTTCAAGCGGCCCGTGATTATCGCAAATCTGCAAAGGCACAGACGCCGCTGCTTCGGCAATCAGCCGCACACAGCGATAGACAACCGGATTTTTCATCACCCCGTTTTTCGCCAAAGCCCCATAATCACGCGGTGTCCATACTGCTTGTGCGGGGCCATGCATGGTCACAACGCCCTTGGTGACACTCGCTTTTTGCTCAATATGCGCTGTTGTCGCACCGCGAAAAGGAGAAAAAATTCTATCAATAATCTGCATGGGAAAAGGCCTTTTCATTTGGCAGGTTTCAGGCGGTTCGAATGGACGGATTGGCGGGGGGCATCATCGGCATTAAATCACTCAGCGCCCAAACCAGCGCATCCAAACGGTCAGGGCTTTTTTCATTGGCCCCGCCCCTATAACGGGTCATTTCATCTTCCAGATCAGGAAACGCTCCCACATGACGCACAAGCCCGCGCTCATAGAGCGCCATCACCGGCTCGGCGCGCAGAATTTTACCGCGCGAGGCATGAACCTTTTTTACTGGCACATTGGCATTGATCTGCCGCAACAAGGTTTCCACCAGATCGCCGCCCTGAGTGACCTCGACAACGACACGATCAACCTGATGGCGCTCGCAGGCGCTGACCACATGACGCGCCCATTGCAAGGGGGTTTGGCCCTGCACGGTTAAATCGGCGAGCACAAAACCTGTTATCTGTCCGGTAATTTCAGCGCATCCGGCAAGAATAACCCCGCAGGCATCGGCCTTGGCCCCGGCGCTCACCGGCGGGTCCACCGCCAGCACCACGCGCTCTAACTCAGGGGCAGCTTCAATGCGCGCCGCCTCTATCAGCCTCCAATCCCATAACGCCCCTTCTAAATCTTCAATAATTTCGCCTTCCAGCTCTTGGCGGCCAAGGCGCGTGCCGCCATAAAGATTGCTCACCTCGTCAAAAAAATCGGGGGCGAGATTGGCCAGATTATCGGCTGTGCGCGAGCGCACGCTTAAGGTTGAAGGGCGTGTCAGCAGGCGCTTTATAAAAGCGGTTGGCTTGGGTGTCGTCGTCACAACCTGTTTGGGGTTATTCCCCAACCGCAAAGCCAGTTGTAGATTACTCCATACGGTTTCTGCATAACGCCATTTGCAAATCTCATCGGCCCAGGCGGCGTCAAACTGAAAGCCGCGCAGACCATCAGGGGCTTCGGCAGAAAACATTTGCGCCACCGCGCCATTGGGCCAGACCAATCGCTGGCGCGTGGCTTCAAAATGCGGCCTGCTATCATCGGGCGCAATGGATCGCAATCCTGAAGGGCCTTCAATCATCACTTCGCGCACATCTCCATAAGTTTCACCAATAAGGGCTATATTTTTTGCAAATAAACCCTCAGCCAAACCGCGCACCCATTCAGCGCCGGTTCTTGTCTTCCCCGCGCCGCGCCCCCCGAGCAGCAGCCATGTCTTCCAGTCCCGCCCCGGCGGGGGTAATTGATCTTCCCGCGCCATGATCAGCCAATCGGTCATCAGTATTTGCAGCATTTGCGGACTTAGCCTCGTCGGCAGAAGCGGCAGCCACGCCCTCGGCTGCAAGAGAAGCTGTGACGCCGGATAATCGTTCGGCAGTCTGATGCCGTAATTGCTCAATCTGTTCCTTATCCGCCAAACCCTCGCCCACTGCGCTTGCGTCAGCGATTTGTCTGTCTGCATCGCGTGCTTTCCCTTGCAGGGTCATCATTTCATTGGTAAATTTTGCCGTGCTGCTTAACAGCCGCAAGGTTTCACTGGCGCTGGCGCCTTCTATTTCTTCTGATAATTTTTGGATAAAACTATCCAGCTCGCGCCCAAGCATATCCACCCAGACGCGATATTGCGCTGTTGCCACCATAACCACCATACCCAACACGCCAAAGACGCATTTCATCCGTATCGGGATTATTTACCAAAAATCAAAAATTGAAGCCCCGATAGAAAGGCATCATAGCTTTGCTGTGGGCAGCGGGGATAAGTTTTGTAAAAAAAGGCACTACCGCCTTATTTTACACGCGCTGCTTAACAATGCGTGTGGTTAATTCTTCTTCGGTAAACGCCTCTTCGCTGGGCAGGTCATCACCAACCGCCATGCCCGCCTCCACAACAGTTCCACGATTGCCGGAAAGCAGCGGGTGCCAGTCGAACAAATCCTTGCCTTCATGGATCAAACGATAGGCACAGCTTTCCGGCATCCATTTTAATGTAGCGACATTGTCCGGTGTTAAAGGAATGCAATCTTTCATGCGTTTGGCGCGGTTTTCATAATCCCGACATTTGCGACAGCTTGCATCAAAAAGCGGGCAGGCCACATCGGTTTCCCAGATTGTGTCATTCTCGTCATCAATCAGCAAAACGAGGCAGCATTTACCGCAACCATCGCAAAGAGATTCCCATTCAGAACGGCTCATCTGGCCCAGCGATTTACGCTTCCAGAAGGGTTGTTTTTCTGGCATTCTGTCTCCAAATTCCCGCTCATTGGCGATGCGGTAAAAATTGCCATAAATTCACCCTGTTTCGCCCGCATCAGCACCAAAAAACTGTAACAATAAACAGACTGACAAGTTTTTAAAACCCAAAGACAGGCACAAGTGACGCAGAAGCAAAAAAACCAAAGCAAGACCGGCCATAAAGCCCGCAACAAAGCCAAAGGTCTTTTGCTGGCTGCCAAGCCATGGTGGGATGATTTCTGGCGCGGGGTCGCTGTCACGCTTCACGCTTTGGGGCTGGGCCTTTTCTGGCTGGGCAAGCAAATCATCCATGTGATCGTCACGCCGCGCCTTTGGGTGCGCCCGAGCCTGTTTGTCTCTTCTTATATCTTCATCGGGGCCTATATCGCCACTTTCGGGATTTTACAGCTGACACGAACCTATACCCCGCCGGAAGATGCCGATTTCTGGAAAGTCAATCGCCCGGCCTCGATCACTTTGCTGGATCGCGATGGCAACGAGATTGGTGTGCGTGGCAGCCATTATGGAGATCCGGTCGCGCTTGACGAATTACCCCCCTTTGTCATTGATGCCTTTGTCGCCACCGAGGACCGCCGCTTTTATCGCCATCACGGCCTAGACCCGCGCGGTCTTGCCCGCGCTGCTCTTACCAATATCAAAGCCGGACGGATGCGCGAAGGGGCCAGCACCATCACCCAGCAATTAGCACGGAATTTGTTTTTAACCTCCGAGCGCTCCCTTGATCGCAAATTGCTGGAAGCGCATCTGGCCATATGGCTGGAAAACCGTCTCAGCAAAGATGAAATTCTAACGCTTTATCTGAATAGAATTTATCTCGGTTCCGGCGCTTATGGCATTGAGGCAGCCTCGAATTTTTATTTCAGCAAACCGGCCAAAGAGCTGACCCTTTCCGAGGCCGCAATGCTCGCCGCCCTGCCCAAAGCCCCCTCAACCCTGTCACCGGTCAGTAATTTTGACGGGGCTTTGACCCGCTCTTGGGAAGTGCTTGATAATCTTGTGGAAGCCGCTGTCATTGACCCGGAAATGGTTGCTCTTGCCAAAGTAAACCCGCCAGTTCTGGACCCAAAAATTGCCGATAATGATTTTGGCTATTTCCTCGATTACGCCTTGATACAAGCCAAGAAAATTCTTGGGGAATTTGACAGCGATATTGTCATCACCACAACCCTCGACAGCGCCTTACAAAAAAAGGCCGAAGAAACCATCACCGCCATTCTCGACGAGGACGCGTTGGCGCTCGGAGCCGAGCAAGCTGCTCTTATTGCCTATAATGAAAAAGGCGATGTGATTGCGCTGGTGGGGGGCAAATCCTATGAGGAAAGCCAGTTCAATCGCGCCACCCAAGCCAAAAGACAGCCCGGCTCTGCCTTCAAGCCGATAGTCTATCTTGCAGCCATTGAATATGGCCTGACCCCGCGCTCGCTATTTATTGACCAGGAAGTGGATGTCGATGGCTGGCAGCCAACCAATTATTCCAACACCTATCAAGGCCCGGTGCGCCTTGCTGAAGCCATGGCCAAATCCATCAATACCGTCGCCGTGCAAGTCACGGAAATGGTTGGCCGCGACACCATCATAGAGGCGGCCAAACGCCTTGGCATTAAAAGCCAAATGCGCTCCCACCCTTCCATCGCCCTTGGTACTATGGAGGTAACTCTGGACGAGTTAACCTCTGCCTATCTACCCTTTGCCCGTCAGGGCCGTGCGGCGCAGCCTCATGTTATTGCACAAATTGCCGGGCGCGATGGCACTATGATTTATGAAATGGCAGAAGAGCCGGATCCGGAACGGATCATGACGCCCCAAACATCCAAAACCATGAACCATTTGCTGTTTCAGGTCATTCATGGGGGCACGGGAAGACGCGCCAATCTTGGCCGCCGCCCTGCCGTTGGCAAAACCGGCACCACCAATGATTGGCGCGATGCCTGGTTTGTGGGCTATACCGCGCAAATCACCGCCGGGGTCTGGGTTGGCAATGATGAAAATACAGAAATGGATCATGTTACCGGCGGTTCTTTCCCTGCGGTCATCTGGCATGATTTCATGCTCGCCGCCCATGAAGGTCTACCGGTAAAAGCCATTCCCGGGGCCAAACCGGCTGTCTCCGAAGCTGCCGACCAGCGGCTTGCTTCCTTTTACGGTAATCTGGAGCGAGATTTTTCTGACCTTCTTTATACAGCCTATGCTAGCGACTATCCTTATCAAGAAGGCGACCCACTATTTGACGATACTTATCAACCAAACCAGCCAGATCAGGTCAAAGGTCGCCCGGCCAATGAAGACGACAAGAAAAAGCGCCGCCGCTGGTTTCGCTTTGGACGGGACTGAGGGTTAACAAAGCCTGAAGAAATTCCTTCACATGCGACGCAATTGCCAAAACTTCTTTTTACCACCCTTTGCTAATCTGCCCTTTGGGCAATGGGGGGGCAAAAGGGGCAATGAATGGCTACGAAGACATCATATCTGGATCGTCTTATCGGGTTACCCGATCAGGTTGATAGTGAAGAGCGCCGCAATCTGCTGCGCGAAATTACAGATTCTATGGCAGCGGCGGCTGACCGCTATACACGCAAAGAAACAGAAAATTTCGATCATTTACTGACCTTGGTCGCGCCTTTGATTGATCGGCGCCTGCGCCGCGCTCTGGCTATGGCGCTGACCAAATCCAGCGCCCCCAAAGAACTGGTACTGGCCTTGCTCAAACAGGCCGAGCCAACAGGCTTACTGATTTTGCGCCGCTCTGCCGGGCGCAGCGTTCGCGATTTAATGGCAGATATTCGCGATAAAATCGGCCATCCCACAGAAAGCATAAATATGCGGGATAATATTTATCCCGAAAATCGCCTAACCCTGCCGCCGGCATTTTTAGAAGCGATTTATCTGCTGATTTATCTTGAGCATCGCGAGCGTCTGCAAAAAGATATTCCCAATAAGGTGCTGGCCGTTCTGGATCGCACCGCCGCCCGTTTTCGCGACCATGTGATAAAAGAATCCATGGATGAAGGGCGCGACCATTTCATCCATGCCCGCAAAGAGGTCATGGCCAAAATTCGTCTCAACGCCGTAGACGAGGATTATTTGAGCGAGCTGCTGGAAACCTCGCACCGCTCGGAATTTCTGATTGCACTAGCCCATAAGATCGACACAGATGCCGCCACTTTGCAACGCATCCTCAACGACCAAAGCTGGGAATCCATTGCCATTGCTTGCGTTTCTGCCGGCCTGTCGCGTAATTTCTTTGTCCGCCTGCTGCAAACCATGCAGCGCCGCAATAGCGATGATCATTTTATACTCAATCTCATTTCACAATATGGCAAATTGGATCGCGATACCGCTGAGCGGGTCATGCGCTTTTTGCGGGTGCGTATAACCGCCGTCCCCGAAGAAGGCGATGAAGACAGCATCGCAGAAGCAGAAATTGCCTATAAGGCGAAAGACGAGCCGGTTCGGGCTGTGGCCGGTGTTGGCTTTGGCCGCGCCCGCTAAAGGGCATCCTTGGCTATAATTGGCTCTGCCAGATGCGGATTGCCATCGCGGTCCTCTATATCCAGCACCCATAAATCGGGGTCAAAGCGGATTTGCCGCGCTATCAGTGCTTCAATATCCGCTTCCGGCTGCATGCCATCGGACAGGTCCCGCCATTGCCGCGCCCCGTCAAGATTGCGCCCTTCTAATAGCAGGCGCGCCTGCCTGCCCGGGCCATAAATGCGCAGCAAAACCAGCCCCGCATCATCATCGCCCATGCGTGCCACAGTGGCAAAAGCCCCCTTCGCCTGACATTGGCGAATATGGCCATTGATAAAAATTTCTGTTCGAACACGCGGCTGCATAAGAGCGCTGTAGCATAGCTAAGCTATGCAGCCCAATAGCCTTTGCCATTTAAGCGACTTTTTGTGATTTTTCTTGCTGTGTTTTTGCGCGGCTTCTACCGGCAAAAGCTTCCAAAAAGCTTTCAAAGGCTTCGTCCTTGGCCTCATCTGTCGCCGGTCTGCTGGCAGATTTTGGCAAGGCCGCCCGCTCTTCCAAAGAAGGGCTGTCCATCTCTTTGGCCAAAGGCTTGTCTGCGCCCTTTTGGCCAATAGCCCGCAAAGGCAGATTGGCAAAAATCGTCGTGCCTTCATTTGGCTTGCTCACCACATCCATGGTCCCGCCATGCAGCTCACAAAGAGAGCGCACCAGCGCGAGACCAAGACCGGTGCCGCGCACCCCGCGCACGCTTTCGCGATGGGCTTGCGCATAGCGCCCGCCAATCGACGCCACCGCCTCTTTGCTCATGCCAATACCGGTATCACTAACGGCCAGCCGCACGGTTTTTTCTTGGGCTCTAATATCTAGCGTCACACTACCAGCGCGGGTAAATTTAATCGCATTGGATAAAAGATTGAGCAGAATTTGCCGTACTGCCCGTGGATCCACTTCGGCCAAACACAAATCCACATCGCCGGTCATTTCCAGCGCCAGTCCCGCCTGCTCAGCTCCAAGGCGCATCATGTCGATGCAGTCGCGGGCAATTACCGCAATGTCGGCCTCTTGAATATCAAGCTGATAGCGATCGGCTTCAATTTTCGACAGATCAAGAAGATCCGATACCAGCGACAGCAAATGATCACCGGAGCGGTGAATCAATTCTGCATATTCAGCGTATTTTTCATTACCAATCGGCCCGAAGGTTTCGCGCTCCATAATCTCGGCAAAACCAATAACCGCATTTAGGGGCGTGCGAATTTCATGGCTCAAATCAGCTAAATGCCGTGAGCGCGCCAATGCCTGCGCTTCAGCCTCGCTGCGCGCTTCATCCAGCGCTTCATGGGCCAGTCTTTGATGGGTAACATCACGGGCAATCGTGCGCAAAAGCCCGTCGCCCACCGGAGTTGCGGTTATTTCCACCCAGCGCAACCGGCAATCAGGGCGCATAATGCAAAAAATCTCGCGGCCTGTCTGTTTGAGACCCAGCCCCCGGGTTAAAAAGTCCAAAATCTGCCCGCGCTGCTCGGGGACAACAATCTCTCCCAAAGTGCGGCCAATAAGCTGTTCTGCAGGCACGCCCAGCAGCTTTTGCGCCGCCAGCGAGACCTTCAAAAACCGCCCATCGCGCCCATGCAGGGCGATCATATCCTCGCCAGCGCCAAAAAAATCATTTTCGACAAGACTTTTACCCGCCCAAATCTGACGAATTTTACCAAAAATACGCTTCGGCAAACCATGGCGCCCCCCACGCGCAAAAGCAGAATCTGCGGCGGTTTGCGGTGATTTTTCGACCCTTGGCCGATAGGGATTGCTCATAGCAGCGCTCATAACGGGTTAACCATGGACTGATACCTGTTAACGCTTCCTAAATGTCACAAGGCACAAGATAGAATTTCTTGTCTGGAAAGGCCTAAATATGGGGTTTTCCATAGGGTTTTGGGAAAGGGGGTTTAGAGGATTAAACTTCATTAAATTTTTTCCAAAACCGGAAGTTTGACAATATATCGGCCTAAATTTGTGATAGGCATGATTTTGTAAGTAGTGTAGTCGCGTAAGCAAAGGAGACACGGGAAATGAGCAATCGGGAATTTTCCGGGGTTTTGGGTGATAATTTGGGAAAAAGGCGTTTTGGTAGAAAATCGGGCAAAAAACTGGTTTTTGCGCTTGGTTTTGCTTTAACCGCCCTTTTTGGCGCAAGCCAGGCTGGAGCCGCGGTTGCGGGCTGGCCAAAATTCAACAGAGATAAGCAGAAAGAGCCGGAAACAACGATTGTCCAACCGGAAATGACACCGCTGGAACAACGCGCTGCTGCTTATGTGCAATTTCGGTCAGATATTGACCTTCTATCCGCCACGGTAATGGACAGTGCCCATGCTACGCGTGATGCCCATAATCGGCTCGCCTCTCACTCCCCCGACAAGCTGTCATCGGGTTGGGTTGCTTATGCGGCTCTGGTCGCCGCCGATAATAGTGACTTTGCCAATTCGGTAAATAAGGAAATGGCACGCCTTGGCGGGCGCGATCAGTTTTTGAGCGCTCTTCGTCAAGACCCTTCCATGGCACTTAATTTTCCCGGCTCCAAATCGGCGATTGATGATATTTTGCAAGTCACCGCCATGGACGCCTATAAGGTAAAAGCTCTGGCTGATAATTTCATTGCCGAAGCCTATTCTTTGCAAAAGAAGAGCTGGGCCAAGCGTAAAATCTCGCCGGGTATGAGCCGCGTCGATAGCGCCCGCTCCTATTCCTATTCACGGGCAAGCCTATCGACACCAATCCTGCCCGCCTCCACCGCTTCTGGTGTTATTCAACCAGGTCTGGCCAGCGCTGATGCCGTCTGGTCACCAGACTGGGCCGGCTCCGGCGATTATGCCAAACGCTCCAAAGATGCGACCCCCATTCTGGCTCGCGCCTTGGTTCTGGCAGCGCGTTATTCGGTTGGCGATGTAGATGAAAGAAGCGTCTCGACCTATGCTCGCAATAATCGAGCAAATAAATGTCTGACCACCGCCAAGCTTAATCTTGATCAATGTGTTGCGGCCACCCGCACACCTTACGAAGAAATGTTCTGCCTTGGCACTCATGGCCTTCAGGATGTGGCTTCTTGCGTTGGCCATGTCGCGGGGGTCAGTGGAAATTAGGCTTTTCTATAACTATCATTCCGGCCTGCACTGAAGCATTTTCAGGATAAGTGAAATCTTCAACAGGCTCGGGATGAGGCCGGTTATCCGTCTTGCCGCGAGGCGTTGGCGCAGTGGGCCGAAAACGCAACAAAACTGACTCTAACAAAAACACCGCGTCTCTTTTACGAGGCGCGGTGTTTGATATAAGGCAACAAGTAGAAAAATCCCCGCCTTTGCTAAACCCTTTGAAAGCCGACCGAAATTGGCCTATCTGATAGCCATGGAAAGTTTTGAGACCATTGCAGACGACTTTGCTTTTCTCGATGAATGGGAGGATCGCTATAAATATATTATCGACCTTGGGCGCCATTTAACTCCTTTAAGTGATGAAGAGCGCGACGACGACAACAGAGTGCGGGGTTGTGCATCGCAAGTCTGGCTGGTCTTTGATCCGCCAAAAGACGGCCGACTTTATTTTCGCGGCGACAGTGATGCCCATATCGTCAAAGGTCTTGTTGCTATAATGAGTGCGCTTTTTTCCGGCAAAACTTTTCAAGAAATCATTGATCTCGACCCGCAGGCAAAGCTTGCCGAAATAGACCTCACCGCCCACTTAACCCCGCAACGGGCCAATGGCCTTTCCTCTATGGTTGAGCGCATAAAGCGCGAGGCCGAAACGCAGCTTGATGCATCAATTACGGCGGAAGGGTAGAATACGCGCCTGTACGCTAAGCCCATAGCGGGGGCGCTCGCCAACCCGCACGGCCATATCATTTTTCTGAACGGTTTTGGCCTCAAGAACTTCCGCAAGTTTAATCCGCTCAAGCTCACGGCGCATCCGGGCTTCTAATTGCTCAATTTGCAAATCGAATAATAATTCATCACGTTTGTCTTCAATCCGGCGACAAGCATGAGAAACGGTTGTGCGATCACGGGAAAAGGCAAGGGCAATATCGGTAAGGCTGATGGAAGCCACCACATGAGTGAGATACATGGCGACCTGACGGGCGAGCGCAATATGCGCTCGGCAGCGATTGGGCGCTATCAGCACCGCATCGCTTACATCAAACGCCTCCGCCGCGACCCTTCGTGCAGCGCTTGCACATTGCTGATGCCAATTCTCATTTTCTGTGGTCATCACTTTTGTCACCACTGGCTTCGACTTAAACGCAACTTCCGTCCGACCAGGGAATGCCCCGAACCTTCATTCTATTATGCAATCAGAAAGTGAGGATAAGTTTTATATGGGTTTCAAAGAAAAAGAACATACAGAGAACAGGCGACACAATCAAGGTAAAATTTCTACCGCCCTACACCGTCAAAAAGAACGAAGGGAGAAGCCTGTTTCAGAGCGAAACAATAAAGGAAATTCAACGGGATAGGGGAATTATTGGCTCAAAAACAGCACTATCAGGGCCGTCCCCAGCACCACTGCCGTCCATAGGGCCATAAAGCCCACTGGCCAGCTACGCGCCAAGGCCCCTTCCGGCCCATGGGTGCGATAGGTTCGCTCGACAATAGAGCTTACGAGTTTTTGCAAGCCCCCCCAGACCACGCGCCAAACCGCAACCACAAACCCAATCACCGCAAATAAAGCAGCCCGTCCCGGAATACGATAGAACCAGTCCACATCAAGATTGGTCGAGGGCACTTCCGGCGGATAAAGCTTGAACTTGATTAAAAGTGCAAAGGCGAGCACCGCAAATAGCAGGAGCTGTAATTGCTCCACAAAGTGATAGGCAGTGAACGGGTTATAATCGACAATATGCGCCTGATGGGGCAATAGAGCAAAGAGAGGCTGCGGATAAAGACCGATCGCCACTGACAAGAACGCTGCGATTCCCATGGCAATCAACATTGGCACTGGCGCTTCTTTGGGCCGCTTGCCGCTGTCATGGGCGAAGAATGTAAAATAGGGAATTTTAATCCCCGCATGTTCCAGCACCCCGGCAGACGCAAATAATAATATCAACCAGATGATAAGATTATGGGCCTCGGCAGCGCCGTCCAATATCAATCCCTTGGTGACAAAACCGGCAAAGCCCGGAAAGGCAGAAATTGATAAAGCCCCGATGAGGCAGAAAAACAGCGTTATCGGCATGGTGCGGTAAAGCCCGCCAAGCTCGGTCGCTTTGGAGGTTCCGGTGCGATACATGGCTGCACCGACAGACATGAACAACAGGCTTTCAAAAATGATATTGCCAAAGGCATAGCCAACCGCGCCATTAACCGAAGCGGCAGTACCAAACCCAATACCGACAATCATAAAACCAACTTGGTTATTGATGGAATAGGTCAAAACCTTGCGCAAATCATTTTCGATAAGGGCAAAGAAGATTGGGAAGATGGTCATGATCGCACCAATCCAGATCAACTCTGGCGTGCCCACAAATACCCGCGCAAACATATAGACCGCAAGCTTGGTGGTGAAGACCGAAAGAATGATGGTGCCGCCAATGCTTGCCTTGGGATAGGCATCCTGCACCCAATTATGCAGCATGGGAAAGGCGGATTTAATGCCGAGTGCAATGAACAGCATCAGCGCAGCAATATTGAAGTTCCCCCCATCATCGCGCAAGGAAAGCGTACCAATCGCCAGGCTATCCTGCTCACGAAACACCAGCACAATACCGCCCAGCAAAATAACCCCGGACGCGATCTGGATCGACATATAGCGCAAACCCGACAGATAGCTTTCGCGAGTTTGCGGCGCCCAGACAAGGAACACCGATGTCAGCGCCGCCAACTCCCACCAGATGAAAAGCGTAATCCAGTCACCAGCCAATACCCCGCCCATGGCCGCCGCCGGATAGGCCAAAGCCGCAAAACATTCCGAACGATCTTTTACCATCCATGAATAGATGACATTCAATCCGGCCGCGATATGGAACACCACCAGAAATAGCCGCGACAACACATCATATTTGATCGGCATGATCTCAAGACCAAACAGATCAAATGCCAGACTGTCGCCAATTTCCATGCCCCAAAGGCGAAAGGCTGAAAACGCCACAACGCCAAGCATGATCGGCCGACGCAAAGCCACCGGCGCCAGCACCGTCAGGAAAGCGCCCAGCGTTAAAATAATGCCGGGATTGTCGAGAAAGGCGAGGAGGCTATTCACGCTCACGATAATAATCCTCCGAACGGCCCACCAGTTTGCGCAAATGCTGACCGAGAAGCACGATCAAGGCAAACATGACAAAGCCATAAATAGCAAAGAAAACGGGAAAGGCTTCAAGTTCAAAATGGGGTTTCTTCTTTTGCCAGATAAATCCGGCCCCTGCCGCCAAAGCGCATGAGATATAGAGCATCCATAAAAAACCGCGCACGAAAACCGGATGATCGGCCCACCCCTGACTGTCAGCCTTCTTGCTTTCAGCTTCGGTATTTTCGGGCTTTGCGTCATGGTCAGCCATAAGCGCCTCCTAAAATCGGCTCGAGGAATTTATAGAGATCCCCTACCAGAAAAAATAATATGATTGTGCCAATGGCGGTCAGCACTGGCGGCAAGAGACAGAAAAATGGCGCTTCGCGCAAATTACCCCATTCAATAGTTTTGGTACCGCTGCCATCTTCATTAGCCCCATCACGACCATTTTCCGCCATGAAAAATGCTTTTATGGGGATCGATAACAGATAGATAACATTCAGGATAGACGATAGCGCCAGAACAAAAATAATCGCCAATTGCCCTGCATCAGCCGCACCAACCATCAGGAAAAATTTCGGCCACATGCCCCCCATGGGCGGCAGGCCAATGATCGACATAGCCCCGACAAAAAACGCCGCAAAGGTAATCGGCATTTTGCGCCCCAGCCCCGCCATTTGCGAAACCAGTGTTTTATGATGAGCCACATAAATTGCCCCGGCACACATAAACAAAGTCATTTTACCAAGAGCGTGCATGGCAATTTGCATGGAACCGCCCATCACCCCCATGGAATTGGCAAGCATCGCCCCCAAGGTCACATAGGCCAATTGCGAAACAGTGGAATAAGCGAGCCTTGCCTTCAAATTATCCTGCGCCATAGCAATCGCTGAAGCGAGCAGGATAGAAAAACCGGCAATCCACATAAATGGAATATTGGCGCCGCTCGTGCTTAAAAAATCTGTGCCAAAAATATAGACGGCAACTTTCATCACCCCAAACACACCGGCTTTCACCACCGCCACCGCATGCAAAAACGCTGATACCGGGGTTGGTGCAACCATGGCATTGGGCAACCATGAATGAATTGGCATCAGCGCCGCCTTACCAATACCAAAAACATATAGCCCAAGCAGCGCCATCACCACCCAGGAGCTTTCTTCAATTGATCCGGCGAGAATCCCCCCTTGGGTGAAGTCGCCAGTGCCAGTTAGCACATAGGTCAACACAATCGCCGGCAACAAAAGACCGATAGAGGTGCCCATCAAAATGCCAAGATAAATCCCGCCCCCACGCTGGGCATTGGCATCGCCCTTATGGGTCACCAGAAGATAGGTCGATAGGGTCAGCGCTTCATAGAACAAAAAGAAGGTGATAAGATTAGACGACCAGGCAATGCCAAGGGCAGCAAAAATCGCCACCGCAAAACACATATAAAAGCGCGTCTGATGCTTCTCATTGGTGCCGCGCATATAGCCAATGGAATAGAGCGAATTGATAATCCACAAGCCACTGGCGATCAGCGAGAACAACGCTCCCAAAGGTTCAACCTTAAACGAAAGCGCAAGGCCCGGCATAATTTCAAACAGCAACACTTCCGGTCTTGCCCCATCACCCACCGCAGAAAACACCCCAAGCACCAGCCAGAAAGTCACCAGCGCCGTTACCAGCGTTACCC
>WFQB01000106.1 GCA_015487305.1 Parvularculaceae bacterium
ATTTTCATCATCAGAAGGTTCCTCAGGCGCTTCATCAGGGGGCTCATCTGTGGGTGTTTCCGGGGAGGTTTGTGTTGGCGTTTCAGGGAGCGCTTCGTTCAAACTATCGCGAAAATAGAAAAAATAAGCCGCTGCCGCCAAAGCCAATAAGAAGAGAAATATAATAAAACTGCGCATTATTCTTCTCCCGCCGGGGCCCCAAGGGAGGGCACAAGGTCATCTATCCATGAGGCCAGAAATGTCTGGTCTTCACAAAGTGCTTGGGTTTCCACCGTGTCGCAGGTGAGGCTAACGGCGTAATGGGCCCCAAACAGGGCAAAGCTGGTGGCAATGCCGGTTTCGGTATCGAAAAATTCTATATCGCCGGTGGGGCTTTCATCGGGTCCGCCATAAAAAACCGCACGGCGATAGGTGAGGCGGGTGCCGTGAATATTGATGAACCAGCCATCACCGCTGACAGTGGCATAGTAAAAATCAGGCTTGGCCAAAATCATCGGATCGCTTGTCACCCGCGCCGGAACAAGAATGGGCAGTTCAACGCGGTCCCGATCCGGGCGCGCGAGCACGCCGGGGCGGGAGATGCCAGCATCTTTTAACCGCGTGGCAAAGGCTTTGGCGCGGTCCCAGTCAATGGCGAGGCGATCAACCTCAGCGGCCTTAAAGCCTTCGCGCACGGGGCGCTCCAATTTTCGAATATTGCGCTCGGCAATGCGCGGGCGCTCGCCATTGGCGATTTGTTCTTTTAAAGTCCTGCGAATTTCACCGCGAATAGTGGGGCGTGCAAGGGTCTCGCGGTCGAGCTCCAGCACTTGACCATCGCCATTCACAAGGCGCGCGATAACGATATTGTCAACCAGAAAACCGTCACTGCCATCGCTCATTTCAAGAGTAACAAAAGAGATTTGATTGGCATTTTGGTCGCGTAAAGAAAAGGCGAGAGAACCCCAGGCGGTGCCAGTGTTGAATATTGTTGTTTCGCGTGTGCCAAGAACATTTTCCATGGCATCATAAACCGTAAGCGTGGCAAGGGTAGATCTATTTTTAGTGATGGGCAGAAAGTCAATCGATAGTGCTGTGGCTTTTGGTTCAAAAGAAAAGCTGGCATTGCTGCCTTTGATAAAGCCCACATAATTATCATTGCCCGAGGCAGCAACCAGACATTGGGAAGAATAATTCTGATTGGTGCCGCATTCCTGCACCAGCAGATCGGGAAACGCCATCATGCCGTAAGGCTCAAGGTCTTTATTGTTTAAAACCTGACCATGGCGGGTGGGCATGTAGTTTGAGGCAGGGTCAAAAGTGATGGTCACCTTGCCATCGCGGTTTTCATCAATGGGGACATTATCGCGTAGCAAAATACCTTCTGCAATGCGGTCGACCCGTTGTAAGTCCGGCAGGACTTCCGGCCGTGGCTCTATTTCAGACTGCAAAGCATGTGCAGTGCCGACGGCAAACAGCGCAGCCAATGGCAAAGCCGAAAGGCGGTGCAAAATATTTATGGGACGGAAAATCATGGCGTCTCTCTCCTGCTTTCCTCTTGCAGGATAAAGACTATAGGCAAAACGCCTTAGCAGCAACCATTTGTATCTTCGTCTTGTTGGCCCTGATTAAAAGGCAGATCGACGCCGCAGCCTTTGAAAATGCCGTAATGCCTGTCCCATGAGCCGTGAAAGTCGAAATGACGGGCAAAGCGGCTCTCGGCCAGCATGCGATAGGTATTGCCACAGACGGGAAATATTTTCCCCGTTTCCATCACATGGTGGGCGTCAAGAATAAAGGTATGGGGGGCGTGTTCGAGCGTGCCCTTATAGGTGACGGCTTGGCCATAATCTTCGCAAGCAGGCTCCAAGCCTTCAATATTGAACAGGCGAAAAGTGGCGGAGAAAAATTTTGCTTCGCCGAGTTTTTCTTGCAAAGTCGGTTTTTCAATACCCAAGGGGCGGTCTGTCACAAGACGCGGATCAGTAAAACCGGCCTGCTTTGATAGGTTTAGAAAATCATTCCAATAGAGCGCGCCGCCGAGACATTCTCCATAGAGCACCGGATCGTTTTTTATTGTCTCCTCAAGGCGCCGGTCTGCATAAACATCGGAGAAATAAAATTCCCCGCCGGGCCTTAAAAGATTTTTCACCGCGCGCAGCACCGCAGGCTTGTCAGTGGAAAGATTGATAACGCAATTGGAGACGACAACATCAAAAGAGGCGGGCTGCAAATCCAGCTGATCGAGCTTTTCAATTTCGCCTTTTAAAAACCACACATTGGCAAAGCCAAATTTTTCCGCATGCCAGTCCTGATGTTTGCGCGCCACATCCAATTGCTCATCGGTCATATCAACGCCAACAACTTCGCCGGAGGCTCCGACCATTTGTGCAAGCGCATAAACATCGCGGCCCGAACCGGAGCCAAGGTCCAACACCCGCGCTCCTTCAAGTTCCAGCGGTGCGATTAAGCCGCAGCCATAATATTTGGCCATCACCTCATCATGAATGCGCGAGAGTAATTGTTTATGAAATTCCGGCATGTCCTCAAAAGTGCAACAGGCATCGGTTTGCAAATCTTCTGTTGTCTGGAGGGTTTTGCCGTAATAATCGCGCACGAGTTCCTGATTCATCGGTGTGGTCCTTTGGAGATTTTTGATTGCTATTGCCTAGAGGATTTTTGTCCGCGACTAAAGTGGCTTTGGGGGAAAACAAGATAACAATGGGGAGAGCCGCCATCCTTCGAGGGCCAGCAAAGCTGGCCACCTCTGGATGAGGCCATCTCGTAATTCATCAAATTCATCCTGATGTGCGAGTGCAAGCGAGCCTCGAAGGATGATGTTGAAGCATAAAACTTTCCACCATTCCTAACACCCACGCGAAAACAGCTAAATATCGCGCATATTCCCCATCTCGCCGCCAGATATGCTCTAAACGAGAACAAGTTCGCAAGACTGTTACTGGCGTGGGCACGGCGAAAATGCTATGTTTGTTGCAGTGCAATACCATTGGAGACGAAGCCCCATGCTGCTGAAAATGCTAAAAGCTAAAATCCATCGCGCCACGGTCACCATGACCGATCTGCATTATGAAGGCTCGATTGCCATTGATGCGGATATTCTCGATGCGGCGGGCATATTGCCTTATGAGCATGTGGATATTTGGAATATCACCAATGGTCAGCGTCATGCCACTTACGCCATTGAGGGCGAGCGCGGTTCCGGCTGTTTCATGCTGAACGGGGCAGCAGCGCGCCTCGCCGAGCCGGGGGACAGGATCATCATTGCCGCTTTTGGGCAGGTCGAAGCGGAACAGGCAAAAAACTATCATCCGACGGTGGTGCTGATGAATGATGATAATTCCATCAAGAACGTGATTTAAGAGCTTTCGCTATTTCCCGCAAAACTTGCGGATAAAGAATATGCTCCTCGCGCAATATGCGCGCCGAGAGGGTCTCTACCGTGTCGCCTTCCAGCACTGGCACGGTGCGCTGGCCGAGCACTGGCCCGTCATCCAGACCTTCGGTCACAAAGTGGACCGAGCAGCCAGATTTATCGACCCCTGCATCCAAAGCCTGTTGCTGGACATTTAATCCCTTGAACAAGGGCAAGAGAGAAGGGTGGATGTTCAAAATCCGCTTTGGCCATTTGGCGACGAAACTGGCGGTCAATACCCGCATGAAACCGGCAAGGCAGATGAGATCAATCTCATGGGCGCGCAGCGTGTCGTGCAATACCGCTTCAAAAGCTTCGCGGGCTTTAAAAGCTTTATGGTCAATCACCAGATGGGGAATATTGGCTTTGGCCGCACGCTCCAGCGCTTTGACGCCGGGGCGGTTGGAGATGACCAAAGCAATATTGGCCGGATAGTCGGGCGCTTTGGCCGCATCAATCAGCGCCTGCAGGTTAGAGCCGGAACCGGAGACGAGAACCGCGACCTCGACCATGGCTAAACCGCTTTCAATCGGCCAATAAGGCGCGGGGGCATGTCGGATTTTTCCAAAGCTGTCATGGCTGCGGCGAGATTATTTTGCGAAACCACGACCACCCCACCAATGCCGCAATTAAAAGTGCGCTGCATATCGGCGTCACTTAAATCGCCTGTCTCTTGCAACCACGCAAATAAGGGCGGCAGGGCAAGAGCCGCTTCATCCAATTCAGGCGCAAGCCCGTCCGGCAAAATGCGCGGCAAATTATCGGTCAGCCCGCCGCCAGTAATATGGGCAAAGCCTTTAACGAGGCGCGCCTTTAATAAAGGCTCCAGAGCTTTGACATAAATCTTGGTGGGGGCAAGCAACGCTTTGCCAAGGCTTCTTGCCTCATCAAAAGGTGCCGCCGCTTTAATGTCAGCGCCGCGCTCATCCAGAATTTTACGAATTAGCGAATAGCCATTGGCGTGGGGACCAGAAGAAGCAAGGGCGATAAGCGCATCGCCTGCTTGCATTTTTTCGCTGCCCTCATGCAAAGGCAGCAAATGATCGCGCTCCACGGCGCCAACGCAAAAGCCGGCGAGGTCATAATCACCGCCCGCATACATGCCGGGCATTTCTGCGGTCTCTCCGCCAACCAAGGCTGCGCCCGCCTGTTTGCAGCCTTCGGCAATGCCGCGAACGACTTGGGTGGCCACATCCACATCCAATTTGCCACAGGCAAAATAATCAAGAAAGAATAATGGCAGCGCCCCTTGGGCCAATACGTCATTGACGCACATGGCCACAAGGTCAATGCCGATTGTATCATGGCAATTCATGGCGAGGGCCAGTTTCAGCTTGGTGCCAACGCCATCGGTGCCGGAAACCAATATGGGGTCAGAAAACCCGGCGGCTTTTAAATCAAACAGCCCGCCAAACCCCCCAAGCGCGCCATCGGCGCCGGGGCGGGCGGTGGCTTTGGCCAAGGGGCCGATGGCTTTGACCAGACGCTCACCGGCATCAATATCGACCCCGGCTTTTTTATAGGCATCACTCATGGGAGGTTTTCTCTTCTTAAAGATTGAGGCTCGGCAAGGGGCATAGCCCGAATTCAGGGGGATTGGGAAGGTAAAAGAGGCAATTCTTGCCAAAATACAACCCGAATCCAGCCAGAATTTAATGGCAAAATATGGTGCTATTGGGGTGCAGGGCCTGAGCGGAACCGCTATAAGGGGGTGTTCGTTCCTTTCACGCGAATGCCTACAGGATTGAAGAAAGCCATTTTTTGATATGACCAAATCTTTTTCGCCGCTTTATGGATTGATGATTGCTCTAATTGGCTTTGCCCTTTTGCTGGGTTCAAGTCTGGCGCAAAGCAATGGAGATTCGGTCTTTGTGGTGGCCAAGGTGCCGGTTGAGGCGCAGGCTGAAACAACGGCAGCAGCGCAAAATGCAGCGCGCAATAAAGGCCGCCGTCAGGCCATGGATATTCTCCTGCGCCGCCTTACCGCAGAAGATGACTGGGTCTATCTGCCACGGCTGGCCTTTGGGCAAGAGGCCCCAAGCACAGGTCTGTTCATGGAATTTGGCAAGCAGGCAGTGATGCTGACCCCTGAAGACCTTCCGGCCATGGAAGAAGATTTTGCTGTCTTTGACGAAAAAGCCTCCCGCAATAGCTATCGCGCCCTTATCACCTATCGCTTCAAGCCATCTGCCGTAAAGCAGGTGCTGGAGGCAGCGCGGTTGCCCTATAGCGAATCACAAACCCGCAAAGCGCTGGTGCTGCCGGTGCTGCAAACCAAAAATGGCGTCTATTTATGGGAGAGCAATAATCCCTGGGCCCGGGCGTGGTTAGTGCGCCCGCTGGTCAATGAATTGACCCCTATGGCTTTGCCTATTGGTGATAGCCGCGATGTGCAAACCATTACCGCGCGTCAGGCTTTGGCCATGAACCAAAATGCCCTTTCTGTGCTGGCTGATCGCTATAAGGTTTCGCATATCATTATTGCCCATGGCTATTTGTCTGAAAAAGACGGGCAGTATTCTTTGCGGGTGCGTTATTTGAACGGCTATCTCGATAGTGCAGCGCAAGTCACTGGCAATACGTCCACAGCCAATTCCGGTGCGCTTTATGATAGTGCTACCGGCTATGGGGTAAGCGGTACCACTCATGGGTCTCGCAAAATCGGACAGGTTTTGACCGAGGCTTGGTTTCGCGGTCCGGCGGGTGACTTCCCGGCTTTGGCCCGCCGCGCTGTAACCGCGTCCATGGCCAAACATGCGGCGGAATGGAAGCGCAAGACGCTGGTCGACCATTCGGCGATTACAACGGTCACCGTCAATGCCTATTTCACCAGCCTTGCGGAATGGGCAAAAATTCGCCAGACCCTTGAAGCTTCGCCCAATGTGGAAAGCATTAAAACCGGGGCTTTGTCACCGGACGGGGCGACCATCACATTGGTTATTCTTGGAGATATTCGCAAACTGGTTTTGGCCTTACGCCAAGAAGATTTGGTGTTGTGGCAAAACGGGTCGGATCGCTGGAACATAGCCCCGTCCTCGCTTTATGGTGCCATTCGTGAGCGGGTGGAAAATGTAGCTATTTTGCCCGGACAGGAGGGGTTGGGTGGTGATCCCGAGCGCCGCCGCATTCGCAATCCGTTTAATCGACAGGCTGATGATGGGGCGCAATATCCGGATGTGGAATGGCGCGGCAATCAGCCGGGTATGGGTGATTTTGCCCCGCCAACGGAGCGCGAAATGCCGTTTGAGGAATTTGCTCCGGAAGTTCTGGAAAATGGGCTGGAGACAGGCTCAGAAATTGGCCAAGAAACCGGATTAGGCGAAGGAACAATCCTTGAGCAATTCCCAGAAGATGAACAAGATGAAGAAGAAACCGAGGATTTCGGTGGTATTTATTAAGTCAAAACGATTTTTGCTTGTTTAGCGATCTCACTTATGAACCAGCTTACTTTTCCTTATGCGACTGTTAGCGCCGCTAATAGTGACCTGCTGCAATCGACCGCCAATGCGCCTGCGATTGCCATGGTGCAGTCTTGGCTGGCGCAGGATATTCCTGCTGGGGAACCCAAAGGCTTTGTCTTGACCGGGCCAAAAGGGGCGGGCAAATCCCATCTATTGCAGATAGAAGCCAAGCGCATTGGCGCGCAGCTTTTTTCTGGTGGTGCTTTGCCGGAGCAAAGCGGAAGGAAAGAAATTGTCTTTATCGATGATGCGCCGCTGATTGATGCCAATGCGTTATTGGCTTTTTACCATCAGGCTATCAAAGCAGAGCAGCGCTTTGTTATAGCCGGGCAAGGCACGCCGCAGGATTGGGCGCGTCAGAAGGACAAAGCCGGCGAGGTTTTACCGGATTTGATGACACGGCTTGCGGCGCTGCCATCGGCCATGTTGCCAGCCCCTGATGAGGCCTTGCTGGCTATGGTCTTTGAGGCCAGCCTTGCGGCGCGACAAATTCGCATTCAGCCGGAAACGGCGCAGGCGGCAGCGCAATCTTTGCGCCGCTCTTTGCATGTGGCCCGGGATTTTGCGGCTTTGGTTGATGAAGAGGCGCTGGCCAAGCAACATAAGGTTGATAAGGCTTTTGTCCGCGATTGTCTGAAAAACCACCCGGAATTGACGGTTTTTGGGTAAAATTGCCCCTCTTTTCGGGTGCGGCTTTACCCTTTTTGATGAATTTTCATGATGAACCAATTACAGATAAGGGGCTCAAAATTTCCCCTTGCCTTTCCTATATTCAGGCTATGACAGTTTTTAGGATTTTTGATGGACGACGGATTTTCAGCAAATAGCCTTAGGGGGCAATCAAAACCAGCAAGGATTGATCCAACATCCCCGGAGCGGTTTATCAATCGTGAGCTGTCTTGGC
>WFQB01000107.1 GCA_015487305.1 Parvularculaceae bacterium
GATTTCAGTGATGTTTCTTGCTCAGGAATTTCAGTCCCATACGATAATTACTAAAAACGGGCTACAACGCACGCCTATCTTGCCTTGGGCCAATAACCAGCCACAGAATTGGGAGGAAATAGAAACTGTTTCCCTTGGCTGCAATCACACAGTTGATAGTGACAATTTGAAGTATGATTTGAAGTTCAAATCTGGTGACATCTATTACCTCGGAAGTATGAAACCGGTAGCAGGGGATTGGCTATCCACGCTGGAGAAAGTTGACCAAATTCTTGTTGAAAACAATGCAAACTTCAAACGCTGGCAATGGCTGAAACGCAATCCACTGCATCCCAAATGCCTGAAAGCACAAGAGGCACGCTATACGCCACAAGAAATGCAACGCCTGCGCAGGCTGTTAAGGATCGGCACACTGGAGGGCGATTAAGACTTTCCTTTGAAAACAAAAGCATGGCTTGATATAATTTGCGACAATATAAATTGTGCGCGTTTTGGATGTAGCGCCAGATAGCGCTTTTAGCGTGTATGTTCAGACGCCTACACCCATGCTGTTAAGCTTTCCTCGGCTCCCCTGAACCTCAAACTTTTGCCAGCATTGCCGTTATTAACAGCCTCCAGCTTTCATTTCCGCAGGCAAAAGAGATTAACATGGATAGCGCTGGCCATATCAAGCAAGGCTTTCAAACCACGCCACAGCCGTTAACGCCTCAAATTAATCTCTTCGTTAACAGCGCAAATTAACACCCCAATTAACACCCAAGGCGCTCATAAAAGCCTTTGGAGAAATATTTATATTCCTCAACCGTGCCAGAGCAGATCTGCAACGCGTTAACCTCCGCGCCGCTGTCCTTATTGTCAACAAAACAACGCCCGACAATGCGTTCATAGCGATCAATATCAACCTGCACACATTCCAAATATTCCCCGGATGCAATATTGCGCAGGGATTTTGTCGCTGCAGCAAAGCCCGCCTCGTCGCGTTCCGGTGCATCAACGCCCCATAGGCGTATTTGTCGCTCTTCGCCCTGCAGATAAATACTGTCGCCATCGACCACATAGCGCACCCTGCCCCCATAGACCCCCTGCTCTGCCGGTGCCTGCGAACCACTTTCAGCCCCGCCGCGCCATAGCTGCCCCAGCCGCTCCTGCAATGCCGGCCAGCCGCCTTCAGCCACAATCTCCCGGGCAGAAAGCGCCACCAGCAAAAAGATCGCAATCAGAAAAAACCGTCTGCTACGGGGGGATCCACCCCGCCCTTTTCGCGAAGAATTTCGATAGTCTCTTGGTTTCATTGATAAATATCTCTTTGCTAATCGGGCTCAACCATGCACAGAATTTTATATACAAGAACCCTTCTACCACATAGCGCTATAGGCTAAACCCAATCCATCCATGGCTGTCAAAAAAAGCCCAATTCCGGCTTTTCAGGCAGACCCTTTAGTTTTCGCGATTCGTCTGGAGTTTTACTAGTCCCATGAAAAATCTAGCTTTAGCCACCACTGGCCTTGTTCTCGCCCTCTCCCTTACCGCCTGCAACCAGCAAAGCGAAGCCGCTGGTAATGACCCGGCGCCGGGCACAAAAACAGACAATGTAAAAGAGAATACGGCCCCATTGGCTGCACCCATTATCGACGACCCTTGGGCGGCCATAGCAGAACAGACATTAGCGAAAAACCTCGCCAAAGCTCCCATAAAGACCCGTGCGAAAAATGTCATCCTGTTCATTGGCGACGGCATGGACCCCACAACAGTAACCGCCGGGCGCATTTATGATGGTCAGGACCAAGGACTTAAAGGCGAGGAAAATGTGTTAGCCATGGAAAGCCTGCCGCATCTAGCGCTGTCCAAAACCTATTCCGCCAGCAGCCAGACCCCCGACAGCGCCGCCACAGCAACCGCCATGATGACCGGCACGAAAACCCGTTCCGGGGTTTTAAATGTGCGCGACAACGTGCCAGTGGGAGATTGTGAAGCGGGCCTTGCGGGCGCGATACCATCGCTTGGGGAAATGGCGGCGCAAGCAAAAATGGCCGTTGGTGTCGTCTCTACGGCGCGCCTCACCCACGCAACCCCGGCCACCGTTTATGCCCATTCGGCCAGTCGCGGTTGGGAAAATGATGCAAACCTGCCCGAGGGCACGCCGTGCAAAGACATCGCCAGTCAGCTTCTTGAATTTTCTTATGGAGATGGCATTGCCGTTGCCATGGGCGGCGGGCGCAGAAATTTCCTGCCTGCCGATTTACTCGATCCGGAATATGCCAATAAAAAAGGCAGCCGCAAGGATGGCCGCAATCTCACCGAAGAATGGCTCAGCCATAATCCCGGCGGCGCTTATATCTGGAACGAAGAACAATTTGCTGCCCTGCCCGCCTCGACAACCCGCCTGCTCGGCCTGTTTGAGCCAAGCCATATGCAATATGAATTAGACCGCCCGCAAGATGGCGCAGGCGAGCCAAGCCTTGCGGATATGACCGCAAAAGCGATTGATATTCTCGACAAAGACGAAGACGGCTTTTTCCTGATGGTCGAAGGCGGCCGCATCGACCATGCCCACCATGCGGGCAATGCGGCGCGGGCGCTGGCGGATTTGCAGGCCTTCGACGAAGCGGTCGCGGTCGCCCTTGAAAAAGTGGACCTCTCAGAGACCCTCGTCATCGTCACCGCCGATCACGGTCACACCATTTCTTTTGGCGGCTATCCCCAGCGCGGCAATCCTATTTTAGGCGTGGTCGTCAGCACCAACCCCGACGGCTCCCCGGCCAGCGAACCATATCCGGCCGGTGATGGCAAAGCCTACACAACCCTCACCTATGCCAATGGCCCCGGCGCAGTATTTGGCGGCGGGGATGCGCCGGTAACGCGGCCCGATGTAACCATGGAAGAAGCCCATGACCCCGACTATATGCAGCAGGCGTTGATACCATCACGCTCAGAAACCCATGGCGGCCAGGACGTCATCATCTTCGCTGGCGGCCCAGACGCCTATCTGTTTGATGGCGTGGTCGAGCAAAATTACATTTTTCATGTGATGGAACACGCCCTTGGTTTGAAGGAGCGTTTAGGGGAGTTAAGTCAGTAGGAAAATTATGTTCCAAAGAACACTCTATTTACTCGTTGAAACACTGTGCCCCCCTCGCCTGTCGGCACTTCCCCCGCAAGCGGGAGTCGACCCGCTGCGCCAGCGCCTGCGCGGCGAGAGGGGGCCGCTGCGCTATCAAATAGCAACTTTTTCTTTTTATGACTTGCAGCCAACCCCTACCCAATCGGGTCCAACCATCCGCGCTCATCTTCGGTTTCGCCGTTAAACAGGCCGAAGAATTTTTGCCTTAACGCATCCGTGATCGGGGTTTTGCCATTGCCGATCTTCTTGCCGTCGAGGGAGCGAATGCGAGTAACTTCTGCGGCGGTGCCGGTGAAGAACATTTCGTCCGCGCCGTAGAGAAATTCGCGAGGGATGGTTTGCTCGGAAACTTCTATGCCCAAATCGCCCGCAAAAGTTATGATAGTGTTGCGGGTGATGCCGTTCAAAATTGACGCGGCCAAAGGCGGGGTTACGATCTTGCCGTCTTTAACTACAAATAAATTCTCCCCTGCCCCTTCCGAGACCGTGCCGTCATGAGCAAGGCCGATGCCTTCTTTATAGCCATGCTTATGGGCCTCGCGAGAGATGAGGCGCGAGGAGAGATAGTTCCCGGCCATTTTCGCGCTTGCGGGGATAGTCCCTGGCGCAACCCGCCGCCAGCTTGAAATACACACATCAATACCATCTCGCGCCGCTTCTTCGCCAAGATATGCGCCGAAAGGAAAAGCAATCGCGTTAAACTCGCCCTTGTCGAAACTCGAATAGGGCCCAAGCTCCCCATAGCCAAGATAGGCATTGACCCGAATATAGGAGGACGCCAGACCATTGGCCCGCACCACTTCGCGGCAAGCCGCCATTATGCCATCGCGGTCAAGCGCAACTGGAATATCATAAAGCCCCGCAGAATAAAGCAACCGCTCCGCATGGGCATCATTGCGAAAAATGCAAGTGCCTTTGTGCGGTGTGTCATAGGCGCGCAGGCCCTCAAAGGCGCTGGTACCATAGAGAAAAGCATGGGTCATGACATGCATTGTAGCTTTTTCCCACTCAATCAATCCCCCATTCATCCAGATATATTTTACCGGCTGGATTGGCATGATAGAATCCCTTATTGCTGTGGTTGAACGATTAGCAGAAAATTGCGCCTGTTGTGCCTGTTCTGTCGCCCAAGGGCAAGCCTTGGGGTGAAATTTATAGGGGTTTTAGAAATATCAATGGCCAAATCACAACCGGAAAATAATCGAGAGATTGCGGCCCTCTTGCAAGTTATGGCGGATTTGCGTGACCCTGAAGGCGGCTGCCCATGGGATGTAGCGCAGGATTACCGCTCTATCGCCAGCTATACTTTGGAAGAAGCCTATGAAGTGGTCGACGCCATTGAGCGAGGCAATCGCGAAGATTTGCGCGAAGAGCTTGGGGACCTTTTATTGCAAGTCGTTTTTCACGCCCAAATCGCCAGCGAAGAAGGACGCTTCACCTTCGCCGATGTGGTTGAGGGTATTGTCGAGAAAATGATCCGCCGCCACCCTCATGTTTTTATTGCCGAAGATGGTCGCGATGCAGAGCAACAGACCCTTGAATGGGAAAAAATAAAGCAATTGGAAAAGTCGCAAAAGAGCGAGGCTGTAGTCAGCCTGTTAGATGATGTGCCCTTGCATTTCCCCGGCCTCACCCGCGCTGTTAAATTACAAAAACGCGCCGCACGGGTCGGCTTTGACTGGCCGCAAATTGAACAGGTCATTGATAAATTATGCGAAGAAGTCGAGGAACTAAACCAAGCGCGTAATCAAATGTCACAGGAAAAAATAGAAGAAGAATTTGGTGATCTGTTATTTGTCATGGCCAATTTGGCGCGGCATTTGAAAATTGATCCGGAAACCGCTTTGCGCCGGGCCAATGCAAAATTCTGTTCGCGCTTTGCCCATATTGAAAACCGCGTCAGCCAGTCTGGGCGCGACTGGCCGGAGTTTTCCCTTGATGATCTTGAAGCCTATTGGCAGGAAGCAAAAACAGTTTAGGGCTACCCTTCCCGCACATCATCAACCACCAACGCCCGGCGATAAGGCTCCCACATAGCGGCATTGGCAACCGTCAGCATGGGCGGCTCCACATAGGGCAAGGGCTTGTAAGACGCGCCATCCAAAATCATCCCCGCCCGACCACCAGATTCTTCCACCAGCAAAACCCCAGCCGCATGATCCCAAGGCTTCATCCTCCCGGCCAAGACCATCTCCACCTCCCCGCGCGCGCAATCCAAATAGGCCCAGGCGGAGCTGCGACCATTATGATGGTTGGCTAAAGCGCGCATATTCTGGCGTAAGGTTTTGCGCAAGTTTTTCGGCATATAGCTTTCTGAATATTCGGCTTTCGACGCCGCAAAAGGAATTTTCTGGCGCTCACAAAGTCGTGTGCCCTGCCAAAAGGCCCCGGACCCTTTTTGCGCCACAGCAACCGCGTCCAATGTCGGCGCGTAAATCCATGAATGGGTGGTCTCACCGCGCTCCACCAAGGCCACCATCATCGCAAAACGTTCAGAGCCTTTGACAAAATTTCCGGTGCCATCCACCGGATCCACAATCCAGAACACACCCTTTTCATCCAATTGGTATAAAAGCGCCGGGTCTTCCGCGACACTTTCTTCGCCGATTAAAACCGAACCCGGTTTTAATCCCAATAATTGCGGCTTTAGCCATTTCTCGGCACGAATATCCGCCGCTGTTACCAGATCCTGCGGGCTTGATTTACAGGATATTTCATCATCGCGCAGATTTTGAAAGCGCGGCATAACTTCACGCTCTGCTGCAATGCGCAAAAGATCGGCAACCTGCTCAAGCAAACCTTCGTCTTTTGCTGCGCTGACTGAATTATCCGGCATGAATGGCGTTGCTCGCTGCAAGGTCCGATTGAAATTTTTTATAAAACTGCCCGCTTGATTTTGCACTCATGCGCACAGTGATGTGAACCGCACCATTCTGGCGACACTCTTCCACAACATCCCCATGCGCATGGAGCCAGGCCATGGCCTGCCCCGCTTCCATCGGAAGGTCAAAGGTCAAAACCTCATAATGACGGGTCAAAATATCATCAATTAGCGTGTAAAGCTGGTCGAGCCCCTCACCTGTTATCGCCGAGACAGCCATCGGGAACGGATCATCCAGCGTGCCCAAAGCTGTTTCGCATTTTATAGCACAGGCTTTTTGCAAAATGACGGCATCCTCTTTTTCCAGAAGATCAATCTTGTTTAAAACCTCAATCACCGGCCTTTGGTCATCACTGCCAATCCCCAGATCGGATAAAACCTGCAACACATCCTGCCTTTGCGCTTCGCTATCCCCATGGGAGGCATCGCGCACATGCAAGATCAAATCCGCTTCCAGAACTTCTTCCAAAGTCGCCCGGAAGGCCGCCACCAATTGGGTTGGCAGATCAGAAATAAATCCAACCGTGTCAGATACGATAAGACGCAATGAACTTGGCAAATCAACCGCCCGCATGCTCGGGTCAAGGGTGGCAAATAACAAATCC
>WFQB01000108.1 GCA_015487305.1 Parvularculaceae bacterium
CCTTAACAGGAGGTTACGATTGTGGGGCGAAAAGCGGATGTTTTTTGGCCAGCCGTGAAAGTCTCCCCAAATTATCAAGAGCCGCGACTGCGGCTCCGGCGCCCATGCGCCGCGCTCACTGGCCCCGCACAAAGTGCGGGATCAGCCGTGAGCGTAACCAGTAAAGTCTTACTTCAAAATGGTGATGGAGATGCGGCGGTTCTCCGGGGCCAGAGGATCGGGGTTTAAGGGCATGGTGTCGGCCTTACCGGAAACTTCGATGATTTGATCATCGCTAAACCCGGATGAAATTAGCAGCTTGCGCGCTGCAATGGCCCGGTCTGTTGACAGATTCCAATTATCATAAGAGGCGCTGGAGGCATAATGGCGCGAATCTGTGTGGCCAACAATTTTGATTTCGTTCTCGATGGACGAAAAGGATTCAGCCACATAGCCCAAAATAGTGGTGAGCAATTCGGATGGCTTAGCGTCACCGACCAGAAATAATACCCCGCCATCAGAATCGACGATTTCCAGCACAATGCCTTCCGGGGTGATCCGTACTTGCAAATGCTCGGACATGTCATCGCCTTCGACTTGCAGGGCTTTTTGCAAGGTTTCGATTTCTTGCTGGAGCAGGGCATCGGCTTCGGCCTCGGCCTCTTCCTGAGTGCCGGATTTTCCTTTTTGCGCTTCGGCATCGACCTCGGAGGTGATGGAGATTTTTTTGGAAGCGCCGGTGCCTTCCTTGGCATAGGTCTGCTCGGTGAAGATCGATGAGCCGCTCAAAGCATCTGACCCGCCGCCGGAAATACGGCTAACCGGGATGGTGGGATTAAAATAGTCGGCAATGCCCTTGCGCTGGTCTTCGGTGGTGGCGTTTAGCAACCACATTAACAGGAAAAACGCCATCATCGCGGTCACAAAATCCGCATAGGCCACTTTCCACGCGCCGCCATGATGGCCGCCACCTTTGACGATCTTCTTTTTCTTGATGATGGGAACAACAGCCGGGGCTGCTCTTAACGCCTGTACCATGACCTGTGTTGTAACTCCTTAACCATACCTGCCCTGACAGAAAAGAGTTCTACCGGAGGATTATAAAGATAAGGTTAGCCATCTGAAGTAGTGGTTTTGTGCGGCGTTGAGCCCTCGCGTTAACCTTTTGTCAACCATTTAACTCAATCAATGGTTGTATTGCGTGGAGGCACAACCATGGATGATAAATCCAGGCCATTTTTAGCACGAAAATTGAGGGCCGGGGCGAAAGTGCCGAGCCAGATTTCGTCTATGGAGAGTTTTTGGGAAGATATTTCCAATGCTGTTGGCCAGACAGTGGACTCTGTTTTGGATAAATCCTGTCAGGTCAGCCTAAAGCAGCAAGAGGTTGTGAGCGGGCTTGAGCATCTGGCCAATGATAATGCAGGTGAGAGTGCCTGTTTTGTTTATGATCTGGGAACTTCTGTGCGCGGCGTTCAAATGGTGATCGCGTCTGGCGAGGACTGGGCGCGTTATCTTGCCGGGGAAATGCTTGGCGATAGCGATGGCGCAAGCGAGCTTCCGCAGACGCTGGCTTTATTGCTGGGTGAGGAATTTGCCATTAGCCTTGGTCGGCAGCTTGGTCCTTTGGTCAATCGGGTCGAGATAGTTGAGGATGAAGAACCGCAAATTGCTTTGCACAAAGCCAGTCTTGAGGTTGAACAATTTGACTATTTGAAAAAAATCAAAACCCTTGGCTCTACTTTTGAAATTGAGATTGAAGAAAAAACCTACGCGCTGACAATCTTTATTGACTATGCGGTTTTGTTGGAAATTTCTGCCGAAATGGCTCTGGCAGGGGAAAAAGAGCAGGCCAATGAAGACCCCGAAACCTTAAAGCGCTTGCAATCCATTATTCATGGCACACCAGTGCCGCTGAATGTCGTATTGGAACAATTGCCAATGACTATTGGTGAATGCTCGCGCATTGAAATTGGCGCCGAGTTTGCCTTGCCGGGGGTTAGTCTTTCTGCGCTCAAACTATTTGCAAAAACCAATAATGGCGATGTGGAAATTGCAACCGGTGCCCTTGGGGTCTGGAAACAATTTCGGGCGATTAAGCTCAATCAATCCGTAGACAAAAATTTCGTAATGACGATTGGGGATGGTCGATGAATACAATAATCGGTCTTGTTGTGACAACGGTCATGGTGTTTGGTGGCTATATTCTGGCTGGCGGCAAGATGAGCATTATCATGCACTCGTTGCCCTATGAGATGATGATGATTGGCGGTGCGGCGATTGGTGCATTTTTGGCCGGTAATGATTTTTCCACGGTCAAACATACTTTAAGCGATTTGATGTCTATCTTTAAGGGGCCAAAATGGAAGAAAACGGATTATCAGCAATTGCTGTGTTTGATGAATGAGTTATTGCTGGTGATGCGTGAAAGCCCGGTTGATATCGAAGCGCATATTGAGGCGCCGCAGGAATCTGAAATTTTCAGCAAATATCCGAAAATCCAAAAAGATAAAAAAGCGGTGGAGTTGATCAGCGATACGTTCCGCTCGATGATTATGAATTTCGATAATGTCTATCAGGTTGAAGAATTGCTGGAAAAGCAATTGGATGCGCAATTGGAAGAGCAGCTTCATGGGCATCATGCTTTACAAAGCATGGCCGATGCGCTGCCGGCTCTTGGGATTGTCGCCGCCGTGTTGGGGGTTATTAAAACCATGGCCTCGATTGACAAGCCGCCGGAAGTTCTGGGCGGGATGATTGGTGGCGCACTGGTTGGCACATTTCTTGGTGTTTTTCTTGCCTATGGTCTGGTTGGACCTTTTGCTACCAAGGTGAAGGCTATTCGCGAAGAAGAGCATTTCTTTTACACGCTTATTCGTGAAGTGCTGGTTTCATCGCTTCACAAAAATCCTGTTCATATCTGTCTGGAAGTTGCTCGCCGCAATGCGCCGACGCGGTTGCGGCCTTCTTTTGAAGACATTGAAAAAGCTCTTAAGGAGATGAAGCAGGCCGCATGAGGATTGTTCTTCATATTATTTTATTCTTGGCTTTGGTGCTGGGCGTGGCCTTGTTCCCGATGCTTGGGAATCAGGAGCGTGCGCTGGCATCGACCCCGGAAGAAGAGGCGGCGCAGGATCGCCTTGATGAGTTTTTCAAAGAGGCAGAAAAGCGAGGCTATATCACCCTGCGCGACGGTGATGCCGCTGACGAAAAAAGCGATGCGGAACCATCAGCGCAAGAGGCGGCTTCGTCTGAAAATGGGGCTGAATTTGAAGCCCATGGACCGCCTGAAATTTTGTCGCCAAATTTGCAAACAGATGAGCAGCAAGCGGTAATACAGATAGAAGAAATTTTGGCGCAAGAAGATCTTGCTTCTGCGCCGCAAGAAATTGCCGCTGAAACCGTGCCTTGCGAGGCCGTTTCCGGCTTTGATATGACGAGCCTGTCTGATTCTGTTTCCTATAGTGATAGCTATAGCGTTCGCGAAACCTTGCTGAATGAGGATGGCACAACCAATCAAGACAAGCTGGTTGAATTATCGCGAATTTATTTAAGCCTTGGGCTTGGCACCGAGGCGATTGCGGTTTCGAGCAAGGGTCGTAGCGCGCAGGCGCGATTGGCCCATCAAATGGCCCTGACCCTGTCACAAGATAGCGAGCGCCAGCCTAGTTTTTTTGCGGCGCTTGGGGCTTGCAATCCGCAAGCGGGGATGTGGCAGGCCTTGGCATTGATCAATATTGATGATGCCAGCGCCGCGCAAAAATTCAAAAGCCATCTGGAATCCGTTAATGCGCTGCCTTTGCCGATTAAGAAACAGGTGATCGCTCTGGTGGTGGATTTGCTGTTACGGCAATCGGATAGCGCTTTGGCGGCTAGCTATCTTGGACTTTTGGATGATGAAATTATTGAAACAGATTCCCAGTTGATTTTGCAAAGGGCATTGTTGGGGGCAGAGATTGGTGATGAGGCTGCGGCTAATGTGCTGAAGGATTTATCGCAATCAACAGATTTGACCCGTTATAAGGCGATGATGGCGCTTGATAGCGGTGGTCGCAATGCCGCTGAAACAAGAGATTTATTTGACCAGATTGCGCTGACCAATTCTCCCTATGAAGCTTATGAGCTGGGGCGTGTTGTTGTCGACGATTATTTGCATCAGGGGGCTATCGCGCAGGCAATTTTTGTTAGCCGGATGGATGAGTTTTCTGAAAACCAGACCAGAGAGAAATTGGTAAGGAAGATTGTTGACAGCGTTAGGGCTGACCTCAATGGCGTATCACCCTTGCGGCAGATAGCAGCGCTGGCGGCCCTGAAAAATGAACATAAATTTTTCTTGGCCGCGAAAGAGTCGCAGGAAATTTTTTCTTTGGGCGTCAAGAAATCATTGGATATAGGATTTTATCAACTGGCGGAATCCTTGGCGCTTTATGTGCCGGCGCAAAAAATGGAACCCCGGCTGATGGCGCGGCTTTTGTTTTATCGGCAAGGGGAAGATAAGGCGCTTTATGATTTGGCCCTGGCTTTGCCGGAGGATGTATTGATTGCCGAACTCGCTTTGCGCCAAGCCATTGAATATAAGCGCGGCGATATTGTCGGCAAATTATCGCGTCAATTACCACCCACCGAGAGCAAGCTTTTGGCTATGGCCCGCCATGCCTATAGCCATCGTCAATGGCGTATTGCGGAAGGGTTTTTATCGGAGGCCTTGGTGACCAATATGGAAGAGGAGCCAAGGGTTTTGCTGTCTGATGTGCAATTTATGGAAAGCGGCAAGGTAAAAAAAGCCCCTAAAACTTTTAGACCCAAGGATGTCTCCGCGGCGCTTGCCCAAAGTAAAGCGCAATTGGTCAATATGAATGGGAGATTGCGTGATGGGTGATTCATCTTATGTTTTATTGGGCCGCCAGCAGGGGCTTTTAAAAGAGCTGCAGGTTGTTGCCAATAATGTTGCCAATAGTTCCACCACCGGTTTTCGCAGAAGCGAGGGCATTTTTGCTGAATATATGAAAACGCGGGGGATGACCGAGGAGAGCCTTTCCATGGGTGCTTTGGCCGGGCATTCTATCTCTCTAGAGCAGGGCGCATTGAAGCAGACCGGTGGCAGTTTTGATCTGGCGGTCGAGGGTGACGGGTTTTTTCTGGTGGAAACACCGCAAGGCGAACGCTTGACCCGTGACGGGCATTTTCAGATCAATATTGAAAATACTTTGGTTGATGCGCGCGGTAATCCGGTTCTGGCGGAGGGGTCGAGCCCGATAAGTTTTCCGGAAAATCCTGAAAATATTCAAATTGCGCGAGATGGCACGGTCTCTGTTGGCGGCGCGCCGATTGCGCGGATTGCGCTGGTGGACGCGGATGCCACAGATTTGGAACATGCGGGTAATAATTATCTTGTTGCCAGAAATGGCTATGAGCCTCTTACGGAAGGTAGGGTTTTGCAGGGGTTTTTGGAAGGGTCCAATGTGGTTCCGGTGTCTGAAATTGCGCGGTTGATAGAAGTGCAACGCGCTTATGAGGCCGGGCAGACTTTGCTTGAGAAGGAAAATGAGCGGATTTCACAAGTGATCCGCACAATTCGTCAGGCGTGATACGCGCCTATGACATTGGGCCTGGAAGGCCGTAACGACAAAGGAGTTGTCGATGAAAGTTTTACAAATTGCCGCCACTGGTATGGCCGCACAGCAAACGCGTGTTGAAGTTATTTCAAACAATATTGCCAATATGAGCACCACGGCCTATCGCCCGCGGGTCGCTGAATTTGCTGACCTTATGTATCAGCAATATCAGACCCCCGGCTCAATCACTTCGCAAACGGGAACATTGGTGCCGGCGGGCATTCAACTGGGCACCGGGGTGCGACCCACGACGGTTTCCATGGAAATTACCCAAGGCAATTTGATGCAGACCGGGGGCGACCTTGATCTGGCGATTGAAGGGACGGGGTTCTTTGAAATTATCTTGCCATCAGGCGAGCGCGCTTATACGCGCGATGGGAATTTTAATCGCTCTGCGCAAGGCGAAATGGTGACCATGGAGGGTTATCCTCTGGCTGATAGCATTACCATTCCCGTTGAAACCCGGCGCCTGACGATTAGTAGCGATGGCGAAGTGACCGCTTATTTTAATGATGCCGTGGAAGGCCAGCAGATCGGGACAATTTTTTTGACCCGCTTTGTCAATGAAAAGGGTTTGGAGGCGATTGGCGGCAATATGTTCCGGCCAACGGAAGCTTCTGGCACGGCCAATACTTTTATCCCCGGAACCGAGGGCGTTGGCACCATGCGGCAGGGCTATATTGAAAGCTCGGCGGTGGATGTTGTGCGGGAAATTTCAGATCTGATCGAAGCGCAGCGGGGCTATGAGCTAAATTCCAAAGTTATCACCGCTGCCGATGAAATGTTGGCCGCAACAACGCGGATCCGATAGGGGGTGTGTCAATGTTTGCTTCTCTTTATCTTTTACTCGCCGCTTTCATGATTGAGCCTGTGCAGGCGACGCAGACCCTGAAGGCGGGGGATGTTTTGCATGCGGGAGATCTGGCCTATGTGGCTGATGGAAGCATTGCTGTAGAGCATGAGTTTTTAGGTCAGGCGCTTATTCGCACCGCCTATGCCGGGCAAGAGGTTCGGCGCGATAATATTCGACCGGCTATTTTGGTCAAACGCAATCAGATGGTGACTTTGCGCTATGTGCGCGGGGCGCTTGAAATTACCACTATGGGACGGGCGCTAAGTCAGGGCTCTGCCGGAGATGTCATCACTGTTCTTAATCTTCAATCCAAACAAACCGTGCAGGGCGTTATTGATTCAGCCGGTTGGGTGTTAGTGTCATGAGAAAAACTTATCGGCCTTTTGTTTTAATTTTGCTGATCGCGGCTTTGGGGGCTTGCGCGTCTAAACCACGCGAGGAGGCGGGCTATCCGATGGTCTCCGGTATGGATTATATGGCATCCATTCCACCTGCTGCGCCACTACCAGAAAAAACCGGACCTTCCCTTTGGACCACAAATACCAATTCCCTGCTTGGTCTGCGTCAGGCTTCGGAAGTGGGAGATATTCTGACGGTGATTGTTGAAGTCAATGACACGGCGCAGATGCAGAGCACATTAACCCGTCAGCGCAAAAGTGCTGAATCCATGAATGTTAATGCTTTGCTGGGCCTGCCGGAATGGGCCAATGGGGTTTTGCCCGGCGGGGCTAGCCTGTCGCCAGCGGTGGATGTGGATCGGGATATGCGCTCGACCGGCAATGGTTCGGTTTTGCGCAAAGAGAAAATTACATTTCAATTGGCGGTGACGGTGATTGGCGTGTTGCCCAATGGCAATCTTGTTATTGAAGGGCGACAGGTCACTAAGGTCTCGCAAGAATCACGTCTGCTGCGTGTTGCCGGCGTTATTCGGCCGCAGGATATTACGCGGTTTAATACGATTGGTTACGAAAAAATTGCCAATGCCGATATTTCCTATCTTGGCAAAGGCGAGGTGAATAGCGCCACCAGTAGTAAATATGGCACGAAAATATTCGACAAGATCTTACCCTTTTAAGGATATGTCATGAAACAGATTATTCCCATCATTATGGTGCTTGTCTTTGTTGCGACGGGGGCGCTTGGCGGTTCGTTGTTAAAGGCGGGTGGCTCTGCGGGGTCTTCGGTGGAAAAAGCAGCCAAAGACGAAGCCCATGATGAGAAGGGGGGCGGGGATAAAAAGCAAGCCAAGGGCGATCATGGCGGCGATAAAAAAGATAAAAAGGAGAAGAAGGATAAAAAAGCAAAGGGCGGTCATGGGGATAAATCTGACGGGCCGGTCAAGGAGGTTTCGTTTTACAAATTCTCGCGGGAATTTGTTGTGCCAATCATTCGTGAGTCCAGAGTGGATGCTTTGGTGATTTTAAATATCAGTCTGGAAGTAGAGGGCGATACGGCGCAAAAATTATTTACCCTTGATCCGAAACTGCGCGACAATATCATGTCGACCCTGATTGTGTTGAGCAATGAGCCTGACCTGTTTGATAATATGACCCAGGTGGAAAATTACGAACGCATTCGTGGCGAAGTTTTGAAAAATTTGAGAAATGTTATCCCTGAAGGCATCAATAATGTGCTTATTCTTGATTTTGCCAAACAGGATACACCGAAATAAACTTGGGTCCAAGGCCCTAAAGCTTCTTGGCCTGTGACGCGTAAACACCAAATTTATCGTCGGTGATTAGTCTAAGGCGTCCATTTTCAACCGCCACATCGGTCACATTTGAAATCAGGCGCGGAGCCAGACTGCCGAGCAGAATATTATCGGCATTATAAATCTCTATCCGCATTTGCAATAGCGATCCGGCGGCAATCTCATCGCCATTGGCGGTCAGGCCATCCCAGCGCCATGTCGATTGGCTAAGATCGAGAATATTGCTGTCTAAAAGATTGCCGTCATTATCATAAACTTGCAGCACTGCGCGATCAGCCTGTTCGGGGGCGGTAAATTCGAAATTTACATCATTGCCGTCAAAGGGCACGTAAACGGATTCAACTGAAACGGTTTCACCAATCCAGTCACTGGCGATGATGGCAAAAAGATCGGACATCATGGTTGCGATCTGGGTCAGGCTTTGATTGGATTGCACCTGCTGCTCAAGATTGGAAAAGGTTGCTAATTGCTCCACAAATTGTGTTGAATCCATCGGGGCCATCGGGTCCTGATTGCGCACTTGTGCGGTGAGCAAGCGGATGAAATTATCAAATTCCTGTCCCACTTCTTGTGTGTTTTGAGATTGGCCCTGACCGGCTTGTCCCGTTGCCTGCGGCTGTTGAATTGTGGAAATATCCATGGGGTTGGCTCCTTCAGGCGCGTATGTCGAGATGATCTAGAGACAGTAAGGGGTGATTTGTTGTGGGCCTGCCATCAGCTATAGGGGTGGCCATGATCTCGCCATCGGCTAATTGCTTGTGGACGGACAGGGTTTTTTCATTGCGATCCATAAACGGATTATGGTTCTGGCGTTGATTTTCAAAAGAAAGGCTAGTCTCGCCAAAGCCGCTATCGGCCAATATTTGGCTGAGAAGGGCAGTTTGGCGTTTCAGGAATTGCTGCATTTCCGGTGTATCGGAAATGACATGGACCGATTGCAAGCGGTTGCCATCGAACACAAAATCCAGATTAAGCCTGCCAAGTTCGGGCGGGTCGAGCTGAACACTGACGCGTTCTCCCATGCCCGATTGGGTCATGATAACGCGGGCAAGAGCATTGGCGGCTTGCGCGGGCTCTTGCATGGAAAGGGTCAGGAGAGGGCGCACTGCCCCGCTATGGTCAAGCAAGGAAGGGGGTGTTGCTTGAGGCATGGCAGCGCTGGCAAGGTTGGGGATGATCAGTGCATCGCTCATATTTACAGGAGCTGAGCTTGCTTCCCTCACCGGAGACTGCATGAGGGGGATCGTGGAGCTATCTTTGCCAGGGGTTGGTGCTATGGGCGCGTGGCCCTCTCCTTTACGCGGGCTTTCGCCCTCGTTTCTAATATTGGTTTTTACCGGGGCTTCCGCTTCGGGCGCGGCGTCGGCTGTTGCCGGGGCTGTGTTTTCAGCGTCGCCAGTGCCGGTATTTATGCTGATCGCGGGTGGTGGGAGTATTGCCGCCGCGGCGGGGCCGGAACGGTCTGGTGAAACTTTGTTTGCAATTACGCTTGCATCAGCTGATGTCGGGGAGCCTGATCCTGCACCCACTTGTCCTGCACCCAAAAGACCCTCAAGGCGCAAAGGGTTAACGATTGTGTCGGGGGGTGATTCGTTTTGGGTGGTCGTCGATCCGGCTTTGTCGGTGGGGGGTTCCGGGCCGATATCTCTGATTGTTTGCTGGCCTTTCAACAAGGAAGAAAGGCTATTTTCGGCCTTGGCCGGTTGCATCAGGGTAGGGCCAAAATCTTGTTCTGTCTCAATGGGTTGCTCGGTGTTTTCAGATGAGGTTTCGAGCATAGCGGCGCGAAATTTCTGGTCGGAAAGCGGAACTTTTCCGGTATCAGCCTTAAACTGATCCGACATAGCAGTATCTGTCTGCAAAGAAATTACGGGCATCACAATCCTAGTGAAACTATTTGTTAACGAAATTACAACTAAAAGTGGTAAATATATAGTTAACAACCAATGGGCGCAGCCAAAAGCACAGGATGGCAAGGGTGATGACAGGCATAAATTCAATCGCGGCACTGCCAATTTCGGGGCCAATTTCAGGGCAGGCAGCCGATATATCTCCGGCAAAGGATTCTGAAACACCGGATAGTGAGAGGGCCAAAGCAGCAGCCAAAGCCGGGGCAGAATTTGAGGCCTTGTTCATCGCTCAAATGTTGGAATATTCCGGCCTCAGCAAAGCTTTTACCATGAATGGTGGAGAGGGTGTTGAGGCCTTTTCGCGTTTTATGATTGAGCAATTGGCCGAAGATCTGGTTGAACAGGGTGGGTTTGGCCTGTCTGAATCAATCACGCAATCGCTTCTGTCCCAGCAAAATGCAATAAAGGAATAGGTCGTAATGGATAGAGTGTTAAAGGCCGGGGCTGAACATGCTGGATCTGGCGCATTTACTGACCTTCTTGATATTTTGCAGCAGGAAAACCAGTTTCTCAAAGAGGGCAAGCTGCGTGAAGCAGCAGGGCTTGCAACCCAGAAAATCGAGGCGCTTGATCTTTTTGATGCGAGTCTGGGCGCGCAATCCCTGCAACAAATGGGTCCCCATCACAAACAGACCCTGAAACGGATTGTCTCGCTGTCCGAGGAAAATGCTGCGCATTTTGTGGCCATACGAAATGGGCTGAAATCCGTAATCTCAAGGCTTGAAAAATTGGAGCGATCCGAAGCCAGTGTTGGGGCTTATGACCATCTGGGCGGCAAGGTTGAGTTTCAGTCTCAGGGCGGAAAGTTAACGAAAAGACTGTAGTCGTTAACCTTTTATACACCAATAAGTTGCAGTGTGTGTAATAGCAGCTAAGACGGGTTGCGGCTGGGGGGGTATCCCCGGAGTGTCAGGATGACGATCTTTCAGAGTTCAATAAGGTCCGGTTAAGCGGGCCAAACACTTCCGAGGAAAAGATTATGTCAAGTATTCTAACCAATAATAGCGCGATGGTAGCGCTTGAGACTTTGCGGGGGATCAATCGCAATCTCGAATCCATTCAAAGCCAGATTTCAACGGGTCGGAAGATTTCTTCTGCTAAGGACAATGCTGCGATCTGGGCGATTTCAACCGTTATGTCGACCGATGTTTCCAGCTTCAAGCAAATCACTGACAGCTTGAATCTTGGCTCTTCAACCGTGGGCGTTGCCCGTGCGGCTTCCGAGCAGGTGACCAATATGCTTCAGGAAATGAAAAACCTGATCGTGTCGGCGCAAGAGCAAAATGTTGATCGCAATAAAATTCAAACAGACATTGGCCAAGTGCGTGCGCAAATTGAATCGATTGTTGGGGCTGCCCAGTTTAATGGTCAAAACCTGCTGCAAGGCGGCGGGGCTATTTCTGTTTTGTCATCGCTTGACCGTGCTTCTGATCAGTCGGTTACAGCTTCGACGATTAGCATTACGCGCATTGACCTGCAAACTACGGTGCAGGCCATGGGTACAGTGGCTCTTAATTCAGGCGCTGGTTCGGCGGCTGTTGGCGCTGCCACCATTGCTGATTCCGCTACCGGAACCTATACATTAACAGCCGGTGCTATTGCTGAAGGCTATAGCTATTCCATGACGATTGGCACGGATACGGTTGAATATGTGGCCAAAGCCAATGAAACTTTGAACGATGTTGCTGGCGCGTTGAAAACGGCATTTGATGCTCTTGGCGTTACTGGCATTGCCATTACGGTCAATGCGGCAACGGATCCGACCGCGACAGATGTGACCCTTTCTGTTGCCAATACTTCGGGCGCAACAGTGGCCTTTGCGGATGCGTCTTTCACTGGCGGTACAGCTGGTGGTGGTCTTGCGACCCTTACGGCGATTGATGTTACCACTGATACTGGTGCAACAGCAGCGTTGAACTCGATTGAAGGCGTTTTGCAAACAGCGATTGATGCTGCTGCGTCCTTTGGTTCTGCGCAAAAGCGGATTGGCTATCAAGCCGAATTTGTAACAACCCTGATTGACAGCCTCACTAGCGGTGTTGGTGCTATGGTCGACGCCGATATTGAAGCGGCCTCTGCCCGCCTGCAAGCCCTGCAGGTTCAGCAGCAGCTTGGTATTCAGGCTTTGTCGATTGCCAATCAGCAGCCACAATCCTTATTGTCGCTGTTCAGATAAGTTCTTTAAGAGGCGGGCGGATAAACCGCTC
>WFQB01000109.1 GCA_015487305.1 Parvularculaceae bacterium
CAGACCAACAAAGGCGGCAGATGCCGCAGGCCATAAAAGATAGGTAGTGCCGCTAGCAATTTCACTAATCAGCAAAATCCCCGCAAAGACGAACCAATACCAATAGGGCATGGTGCCAAGAAAATCGATCAAAGCTGTCATACTTGCCTCCTATCGATTAAAATTAGTGGTTTCATTGCCGGATCTATCAAACACCGCCTTGGCAATTTCACCAACCCCGCCAATGGATCCGACAAGGCCCGACATTTCCGCCGGCACAATAACCAGTTTTTGCTGCGGCGAGATGGCCAGTTTTTCAAACGCATCCACATAACGCTGAGCGACAAAGTAATTGATCGCCTGAACATTACCGTCAGCAATCGCCGCAGAGACCATGGCGGTTGCCTTGGCTTCAGCTTCCGCCTCGCGCTCGCGGGCTTCGGCATCACGAAAGGCTGCTTCTTTGCGCCCTTCTGCTTCAAGAATAGCCGATTGCTTTTCCCCTTCGGCGCGCAAAACCGCCGATTGCTTTTCCCCCTCCGCGGTCAAAATTTCAGCCCGCTTCAAACGTTCCGCCTTCATTTGCCGGGCCATAGCCTCGGTAATATCCGCCGGCGGGTTCAGATCTTTAATTTCTACCCGGGTCACTTTAATCCCCCAAGGCGTAGTTGCTGCATCAATCACCCGCAGCAAGCGTTCATTGATATCATCGCGTTTGGACAACACCTCATCAAGGTCCAGCGAACCAATAACGGTCCGCACATTGGTCATAGACAGATTGGAAATAGCCCTATCGAGGTTGGAAACCTCATAAGCGGCAGCGGATGCATCAACAATCTGGATAAAAGCAATAGCATCACAAAACACCATGGCGTTGTCTTTGGTGATGACCTCTTGCGATGGAATATCGACAACCTGTTCCATCATATTCATTTTTTTGCCAATGCCATCAATAAACGGGATCAGCAAATGCAAGCCGGGCGACAGGGTTTTGGTATAGCGACCAAATCGCTCCACCGTCCATTGATAACCCTGCGGTACGATTTTGACGACCGATCCGAGAATAAAAAACGCCAATACGATGAGAATAAGTAAAAAAACAAGTGATTCCATTTTTGTTCGTTCCCCTTTTTTAAATTTTGTTCAAGGCCGTTTTCATTTCCACTGAATAAATGACCCTCAAGATATTACTTGGTTTGCGCTCATTTTTCCTAATATTTGCAAAAAACATATTCCTATTCGCAAGGAGCGCTACACCCTATATGTGCACTGATTTTTTGATTTTGAGGCCTTGAAATTTCAAGAATTTATACAGGGGGGGCAAAATTATTTGATTTTATTCATATTTTTCAGCCACTTGCTTCTTCGCCATGCCCCTATCCAATGATTTCCGGGCCATAGAACAGAAGATTTCTCTTAAAAAATATGCTATAATCGGGCTTGATAAAGCTTTATGGCTACACTTTGGGCGGTGTCGCCAATGGGGATTGGGGTGAAAAATAGCGATGCGGCAATCAACTTATTTTCTTATTTGTTTTGCACTTCTTTTAGCCGTTTTGGCGCCTTTGGCATTGATTGACATTGCCGACAGAAAAAATGCCATAACCTCGCCAAGCCATGACGGCGCAAGCATTGTCGCTGATATTGGAGCCGTGCCCCCGGCCAATATATTGCCGCAAACCCATATCCCCGCTTCTTTTGAGATCACCACGCCGGATCTCTCAACCATTCCCTGGCATGACCCGTTAGAATTACGCGCCCTTATCCCCGAAGCCGTTAATAAAACCACCGCATGGCATATATATAAAACCCATTGGTCCGAGGCTGACGAGCTTGGCTTTATGGCTTTTGTCACAGCCATTGGCCGTGCGGCCTGTTTTACAATAGATGAATGTTTGCGCGATCCGGCCAACCCCTATCGCGATCTCGATGACGATTTTATCTGGCTCGGTGATTGCGCCGATATGGTCTATGTGTTGCGCGGTTATTATGCTTGGAAAAACGGCCTGCCTTTTTCTTATCAAAACCGTGCCGTCACCGCCAATGGCGCCCGTGAAGATTTACGGTATTCGCGGGCGGGCAATATTATCACCGGACGGCGCAGCGCCACCACTCCCCTTACCGGCAAACCGGTCAATGCACAAAAATTCCTAAACCGTATGCGCGGGGAAGTTTCCACCGCCATGTTTCGCAATCATCCCATCTCTGGCACAAAAGGCACTTATAATGATTTTTATCCGGTAGAGATTACCCGCAATGCCATCCGCCCCGGCTCTTTGGCTTATGACATTCATGGCCATGTGGGCATTGTCTACCAGATTGAAGAAGATGGACGCATTCTCATCATTGCCGCCCATCCCGACCAAACGGTGACGCGGTCTTGGTATGGTCCAAATTTCCAGCGCTCCGGCCCGGAAAAAGGCAGCGGCTTAAAGGCCTGGCGGCCAACAAAACTTGTCGGAGCCAGAAAGACCAGCAAGGGCACTTATATTGGCGGGATTATTACCGGTGCTGACAATGATGATCTGCCAGACTTTTCCATGGTTCAATATGAAGGCACCCAATCTTTAGGCGATAATGAAACAATCAATTGGCAAGCGGCTGACTTTATCTGGAAAGGGCGCAATCTAAATTATTTTGATTATGTCCGCCGCGCCCTTGCCGATCCCGGCCTGCCGATTGATCCGGTTTCGGAATTTCGCGAGACCTTACAATTATTATGCGCGGACACCAAAGCGCGCCGTATCGCCGTCAATATTGCTGTCGCCAAGAAAATTTACGAAAAAGACCATCCCAAACGGTTGCCCGCCAATATTTTTGGCACTTATGGCCTATGGGAAGCCTATTCCACACCGTCCCGCGATGCCCGTCTTAAAACCAGTTTTATAGAGGCCCTGCGGGTCGCCCGGGAGATGATTTCCCGCCATCGCCTTGGCGATTCGGAAATTGTCTTTGAGGGCAGCGATCTGCCGCGCACTTTATTGCAAGTTTATTTTGAAGAAACTGCCGCCTGCGAAATTTCTTACCGTCGCATGAATGGCACTTATGTCGTGATGGATTTAAGCCATGTGAATCAGCGCCTGTTTGATTTATCCTTCGACCCCTATCACTGCCCAGAGCGGCGTTGGGGAGCCAAGGGTTTGGAATTGTCTAGTTGCCGGGAAACCCCGGAAAAAGCCAAATGGTATGAAGCCCAGCGCTATTTGCGCAATCAAGCCCATCGCAGCTATGACCAATTTACCGGCTTTACATTAGAAGAATTAAAGTCCCCCGCCGAAGCCCTGCCTAATGAAGGCGGCATTGGCGTGCTAACCCCACCCAATGTGGATATTCACGGCTTTTTGCTCGAAGAGATCAAAAAACAGGGCAGCGTCATGGCCGGAGACGCCAATATTGAAGGCGGCGGGCAGTAAAACTTTTAAAGTGGCATTTCCCCGCCAAAGGCCTATATTCCAAAGGGAAGGTGAAAAGGAGATATCCCATGTCCGGATTTGTCATGTTACTCATCCCCATTGGCTTGCTGGCCACAGCCGCAATCCTTGGCGTTGGCATTTATTCCTTTGTTCGCGGCGGCGATTTTGCCAAAGAGCATTCCAATAAATTAATGCGCCTGCGGGTTATGGCCCAAGCCATTACCATTGCCATTATCATGTTGTTTTTATGGTTGCTTAGCAAAGGCTCTTAAAAGCCTGTTAGCGCATTATCTTGGTCCGCCTCACAAAAATATATACCAAAACCGGTGATGATGGTCGCACAGGCCTTGTCGGGGGCGAACGTGTGGCTAAAACCGCGCCGCGCATTGAAGCGATTGGTGTGGTTGATGAATTAAATGCCGCTATCGGCCTTGCCCGTGCCTGCGATTTGCTGCCCCCTATAGCCAACGCTTTGGGGCGCATTCAAAACGATCTTTTCGATCTGGGCGCGGATCTGGCCACGCCCAATGAGATGGATGGCGCTTTGCGCCTCGACCCAGCCCAAACCACTTGGCTGGAGCGCCAGATTGACGACCTCAATGAAGGCCTGCCCGCACTCACCTCCTTTCTTTTGCCTTCGGGCAGTCCTTCTATCGCCCATTTGCACTTTGCCCGCACTATGGCCCGCCGGGCCGAGCGGCGGGTTTGGGCGCTTATTGCGCATTTGGACGATGAGAAGCCAGAAAATGCCAAGCTCAATCCGGCGCTGGGACAATATCTCAATCGCCTTTCGGACTATCTATTTGTCGCCGCCCGCAGGCTGGCCCATGAGCAGGGTCGGGAGGTTCTGTGGCAACCGGGACAGAACAGATAGCTGCCCAATTTTATTGCAACGCGGCGCTTCTATCCCTATGTTCCGGCCACCGAATATTAAATTTGAAAACCGGAGAATAAAGCCCGATGAAAGCTCTTGTCCCCGTCAAACGCGTGGTCGATTTTAATGTGAAGGTGCGCGTCAAAGCGGACCAGACCGGCGTTGACCTTGCCAATGTCAAAATGTCCATGAACCCGTTTGACGAAATTGCCGTCGAAGAAGCAGTGCGCCTGAAAGAAGCCGGTATTGTCAGTGAAATCGTCGCCATATCCATCGGCCCGGAAAAAGCGCAAGACCAGATCCGCCAGGCCCTGGCCATGGGGGCTGATCGTGGCATTCTGGTGAAGACCGAGACGGATGCCGAATCCCTCGGAATTGCCAAAATCTTAAAAGCCATTGCCGAGGAAGAAAAACCCGACCTCTTTATTCTGGGCAAACAGGCGATTGATGATGATCGCAATCAAACCGGTCAGATGCTGGCAGCGCTTTTAGGCTGGCCCCAAGGCACTTTTGCATCAGAAGTGAAAAAAGAAGGCGAGAAGCTTCTTGTCACCCGCGAAATTGATGGTGGGTTGCAAACCATTTCCCTCACCCTGCCCGCTGTAGTAACCACGGATTTGCGCCTTAACGAGCCGCGCTATGCGTCCCTGCCCAATATTATGAAGGCCAAGAAAAAACCGCTGGATGTGAAAACGGCCGAAGATTATGGGGTCGATCTTACGCCGCGCCTAAACATGCTGAAGGTTAGCGAGCCACCCAAGCGCAGCGCCGGGGTTAAAATTGCTTCCGTGGAAGAGCTGGTTGAAAAATTAAAAAACGAAGCAGGAGTGCTGTAGAAAATGGCTATTCTCGTTATTGCTGATCATGATAATTCAAGCCTGTCTGATGCTACGGGCAAAACCGTCACCGCCGCTACCAAATTGGGTGGTGATATTGATGTGCTCATCGCTGGCAAAGACGCAAGCAATGTAGCCAATGAGGCCGCTAAAATCTCCGGCCTGCGCAAAGTGCTGTTGGCCGATGATACGGCCCTTGCAAAACAATTGGCCGAGCCAATGGCGGCGCTTATTGCTGACCTTGCCAAAGATTATGACGCGGTGCTGGCACCGGCTTCGACCTCTGGCAAAAACTTCATGCCCCGGGTCGCCGCACTTCTGGATGTTATGCAAATCTCTGAAATCATCGACATTGAAAGCGCTGATACTTTTGTCCGCCCCATTTATGCGGGCAACGCCATTGCCACGGTTAAAAGCTCTGATGCTAAAAAAATCATCACAGTGCGCCCCACCGCTTTTAACGCCGCAGAATTGGGCGGCTCGGCCAGTGTTGAAACCATCACCCCGCCTGCCCTGCCCAGCATTTCTGAATTTGTCGCAGAAGAGCTAACCGTTTCCTCACGTCCAGAACTGCAATCTGCCAAAATTGTTATTTCCGGTGGCCGCGCTCTTGGTTCTGCAGAAAATTTTGAAAAATATATCTACCCACTTGCCGATAAGCTTGGCGCTGCCATTGGCGCATCGCGCGCAGCGGTTGATGCCGGTTATGTGCCTAATGATTTTCAGGTTGGCCAAACCGGTAAAGTCGTCGCCCCGGAGCTATATATCGCAGTTGGTATTTCCGGCGCTATCCAGCATCTTGCCGGGATGAAAGATTCCAAGATTATCGTTGCCATCAATAAAGACGAGGACGCGCCGATTTTCCAGGTGGCCGATTATGGTCTGGTGGCCGATCTGTTTACAGTCCTGCCGGAATTTGAAAAAGCGCTTTAGCCTATGGATAGTGGACAGGCATTTAATCAGTGGTTTAGCAAACAGCCCTTGCCGATTGAGGCTCTGGCTCGCGCCCTGCAAATCGCGATTGAAGTTCATGGGAAAAACTTAAGCAAAAGCCTGGCCTGGGGTTTTCCCTGCTGGTCCGGCAATGAAAGGGTGCTGTCCATCATCGCCTATAAAAGCCATTGCAATCTACAGATCTGGTATGGAGCAAAACTGGCTAACCGTTTTCCAGAGCGCATTGAAGGCAGCGGCAAAAGCTTGCGCCATGTTAAAATACGAAAGCTTGATGATATTGATGATGAAGTATCAAAGATCATAAAAGCAGCCATTGAACTGGATGCCAGCAACCCACAAAAAGTGCGTTAAAAGCACCCTCTCTCCTCTTGCCCCCGACGGGGGAAGTGCTACCGTCCGGGCCAAAGCATTTTCATGGAGACAACAAAATGACAAAGATTCAATCGGTAGGCATTATCGGTGCCGGACAGATGGGCAATGGCATCGCCCATGTTTTCGCGATTGCCGGGTTTGATGTGATTATTCACGACATAGACGAAGCCCGTATCGATGCAGCCATCAAACTCATCGACAAGAATATGAACCGTCAGGTCAGCAAGGATATTATAACGCAAGCTGACAAAGAGGCAGCCATGGCCCGCATTATCGGCACGCCAAGCCTTGATGGCCTTAAGGATTGCGATCTGGTGATTGAAGCTGCCACTGAAAATGCGGAGTTAAAGAAAAAAATCTTCCGCGATTTGTGCAAGGTTTTGAAAAAAGATGCGCTCATTGCCTCCAACACATCATCCATTTCCATCACCGCCTTGGCGGCTGTAACTGACCGGCCCGATAAATTTATCGGGCTTCATTTTATGAACCCCGTTCCGATCATGCGTCTGGTGGAGGTTATTCGCGGCATCGCCACCTCTCGCGAGACCTTTGAAATCGGCAAGGCAATGATTGAAAAGCTCGGCAAAACCATGGCCATGGCCGAAGATTTCCCGGCCTTTATCGTCAACCGCATTTTAATGCCGATGATCAATGAGGCGATCTACACATTATATGAAGGCGTTGGCACGGTGACGGCGATTGATACCGGCATGAAGCTTGGCACCAATCATCCCATGGGACCATTGGAGCTAGCAGATTTTATCGGCCTTGATACCTGTCTATCGATTATGCAGGTTCTTTATGAGGGCCTGTCTGACAGCAAATACCGCCCCTGCCCATTGCTGATTAAATATGTGGAAGCCGGGTGGCTTGGCCGCAAAACCGGACGCGGCTTTTATGATTATTCCGGGGACGTTCCCGTACCTACCCGTTAGAGCCTTTTCGGTTTTGATAGTAATCAAAACCGGGCTCTAAATCTTTGTTTTGACGCTCCTGAGCTAAGTCGAAGGGCCGGACGGATAACCGGCCTCACCCTGAGGAGCCGCGAAGCGGCGTCTCGAAGGGTCCACTTAATCCTGGAAACGCTCTGGTCATTCTTGTTGCCAGTGCGCAAATGCTTTGCTCTTGACTTAAGTGTTGTGGTGGCGCTTTTCTGCCCCTTCATTTCTATAAAGGAGAAAGAAAATGGCAGTAGCACGGGTTACAGAAATTATTGCAGGGTCCAAGAAAAGCTTTGAAGACGCGGTTAAGGTTGGCATTGAGCGTGCGGCAAAAACTTTGAAACATGTAGAATCCGCTTGGGTCAAAGATCAAAAAGTTGTCGTTGATGATGGCGAGATCATGGAATACCGCGTGGTATTGAAAGTTACTTTCATCCTCAAAGACTAGGATCTGACCCCCCATTATATAAAAGCCCTCATTTCCATGATGGAGATGAGGGCTTTTTATTTTTGTCGGGCGACAAACTTTGCCGCCCGAAATTATGGCTTATTTCTTATGAGTCACACTAAGCCCCAAAATGCCCGGAATGGCTTCGGGACCAGCTTCTTCAAGGTCAACCAGCACTGCCATAGTCAGCTTTTCTTTGGGGGCCATAGAAATTTCCAATGTGCCACCATCTGTCATAAAGCCTTGAATGGCTGATACATAGTCAACATAGTCCGGCCCAAGCTGCGCAGCCTGCATGGAGGCAAAGCCCATCATGCCAACGGCTGTCTGGCGCATTTGCTCGGCATCCTGTCCATATTGTTGACCGGCAACGCCATAGATGAAGTTCAACAGCTTTTCGTCTTCAATCCGCACGGTCATGCCTTCAAGGGCAATATTTTGAATAACCGTTTGATCTTCTGCTTCCATGCCTGTCAGCAATGGCTCCAGCGGCGCATCTGCCAATTTGAGATCAAGATATAAATTGGCAAGACCGTTCATCTTGGTATCAGATACCAGTTTGGCATTGCCCTTTTTGGTATCGTAATCCCACAGGAAGTCAGCTTCATATTTGACAGCATCAAGACCATTGTCTTTGACCAGCGCGGTTAGAGCCTCTGCTCCTTCTGGCATAAAGGCACCGATATTATAGACCCCGTTTTTCTCACTTGAAGAAATACGGGTTGGTACCAACCATTCAAATTCAATAGGATCCAAAACCGAAAGACCAACGCTTGCAGCTTGAACACCATTGACTTTGGTAACCACATCACTGGCTTCCATGCCGCCAAACCAGATCAGATTTTTGGCTGAATAAGGTGGCTTTTCCCCTGAGCGCAAATATTCCATCAGGCCAGATATATTTATACCGTCCCATGTCATTTTGGCGACCGTGCCTTCTGAGTTTTGCGGGAAGAGCATATTGCCCAAAGGCCCCTCAAACATTGCCCGCGTGCTAGCATCCATCTGACCCAGCATCATATCGCGCATCTCCGATGATTGCTCCATGGCGTATTCCATGTCAGCCATATAGAGGCCACCAAATTTACCACCCTCCATAGCGCCAAAACGCAGATCGGCAACTTTCATATCAATGCCCATCTCTCCCGTTTCCATGGCTTCAAGACTTAAATCTTTTAAGTAAATCCCGCCAAGTGAAAAGCTATCGAGCGCCATGGCCAATTCCTGACCATCTTTCAAGCCTTCATCTGCGCCAGTGCCATTGCCTTTGATTTTCAGGGAATCAACTTCAAGCGCACCAATGGTAATCTTTCCTGTTTCGCCTTCTAAAGCGCCGAAAGAAACATCATAGGCCCGAACCTTGCGGAAAATATCAAGCTTGCCATCGGTGGCTTCTTCGCCCTCAAGCGCAAGGATGTTATCCTGATTAACGCCATATAGCTCTAAGCGGCCAATAGAAAAACTATTGTTATCATCCTTGGAGGCAAGATTGGTAATAATTGTTGCGCCGGATTTCTTGTCAAAAGTTGAACTGTCATAAGTAAACGGCATTTCTTCATTGTCTGAAGTTGCCGTAAAAAAGGCATCGACATCCAATTCCGTGCCTTGCTTATAGGAAAAAGACTGATCGATCGGTGATTTCCCACCCTTCAAATCTGCTGATACGAGATTAGAAGAGGTGGATGATTTACCGCCACCATCACCTTTGTCGCCACCACAGGCAACAAGGCCAAGAGCTGCAGTACCGATTAGAAGGGCGGCACCTGTTCTCTTCAAACGGGATTTCAATGATTGTGAATTCTGGGACATTTTGAATTGCTCCTTTTAATATGCTGTGGCCCACGCCCACAGGCGCGGCCTCAAATCGACCCCCTCACCGAGTTGATGTATAAAGCGGAACAATTCCCGCCACGACGATATTCTCCGTGAGCCTTACCCCTTTATCTAAAGCTTCTAAGGCTCATCACAAGCCCCAATATGAGCAGTTTTTCCCCTTGTGGTTGTTTTGCCACCATAGGTTAGGGGGTTTTGCCCCATCTATTTGACTTATATGGGGGTTTTAGGGTTTTTGGCCATCCATAACCGCCTCAATCAAGGCAATGGCTTCTTCTGAGGTCCAATGGGCACTGCCTGAAAAACGGCCAATTTCCTCACCCTTAGCATTATAGAGAATCGACAAAGGCAGACCGGAGGAAAAGCCCATATTACCTGAAAAATCGAGATCTGCATCCGTATAAAGTGTGAGATTGCTCAATTCATAACGAGCAAAAAACTGATCGGCGGACATTTTTCCTTGCGGCCCCGCAGCTATCGCCACCACCGCAAAATCATCGCCACCCAATTTTTCCTGCAAAGCATCAAGGCTCGGCATTTCTTCAATACAAGGGGCGCACCAAGTGGCCCAGAGATTAACAAGAACGGTTTTGCCGCGAAATTCGGATAAATCAATCTCGCCATCAGGGCTATCAAAGCGATAAAAAGGGGCTTTGCGCGGCGGGAAGGTCGGCTCGAATCTGGCCATTTCCCCGATGAGAAGGCTTTCAAAGCGCGGCTTGGTGCTTTCTTTCTGGAGGGCTTTATTGCCATCTGTGGGAATCATGGCGCTGACATAAACAAAGGCGAGCACCACCAGCCCAAGCCCGCCCCAGATTAGCAAAAGCGCCCGAGGTTGCAGCAAAAGAGACAAAAACCCTGTCTTTTTTTTCTCATCCATTTTCTATCATCACCCAAGTTTTACGGGTTTATAGAGAATTTTCTCGCACCGCGCCATGGCTGGGATATAACAACACCATGACAAAAGAAAACAATAAACCACCATCCGGCCAGTTTCGCGGCGGGCGCTTTGCAGGCGGCCCTGCTGCCATCATGGAACAGATCAACGCCTCGATAGATATAGATAAGCGCCTGTGGCGCGAAGATATTGAAGGCTCTCTGGCCCATAGCGCCATGTTGGTCGAACAGGGCATTATCTCTGCGCTAGACGGCAAGGCAATTGAGGGCGGCCTTAAACAAATCGCCAAGGAAATAGAAAGCGGCAATTTTCAATTTTCGACAAGTCTTGAAGATATTCACATGAATATTGAAGCACGCCTTGGGGAATTGATCGGGGAGCCTGCTGGACGCTTACACACCGCGCGCTCGCGCAATGATCAGGTGGCAACGGATTTTCGCCTTTGGTGCCGCAAGCAATCTCGGGCCCTGCAAAGTGAAATTAGAAACCTGCAACGCGCCCTTGCCCAGCAAGCCCTCACCCATGCGGATAGCCCCATGCCGGGCTTTACCCATTTGCAAACCGCGCAGCCAATTACTTTTGGCCATCACCTTCTGGCCTATGTGGAAATGCTGGAGCGCGATAAGGGACGCCTCAAGGACGCGGCCAAACGCATGAACGAATCGCCCCTTGGAGCGGCTGCTTTGGCGGGCACCAGCTTTCCCATTGATCGCAATATGACCGCTAGAAAACTGAAATTTACACGGCCCATGGCCAATTCCATTGATGCCGTTTCAGCGCGGGATTTTGCCGTGGAAATGACGGCGGCCATGGCCCTTTGCGGCGTGCATCTCTCGCGCCTTGCCGAAGAGCTGATCTTCTGGTCGTCATCGCCCTTTGGTTTTGTACGGCTGTCAGAGGCTTTTACCACCGGCTCTTCCATCATGCCGCAAAAACGCAATCCTGACGCCGCCGAACTATGCCGCGCCAAATCGGGCCAGATGATTGGCAGTTTGAACAATTTGCTGGTCATGCTGAAAGGTCTACCGCTCGCCTATGCCAAGGATATGCAGGAAGACAAGCAAGCCGTTTTCACCGCCAATGACGGGCTTGCTCTTTGCCTTGCGGCCATGACCGGCATGATCGAAACCTTATCGGTCAACAAACGGGCCATGAAACAGGCCGCCGGGGCCGATAACGCAACCGCCACGGAATTGGCGGATTATCTGGTGCGGGTTGAAAATATCCCATTTCGCGAGGCCCATCATATTACCGGCAGGCTGGTGGCTCTGGCCGAACAACAGAATTGCACTTTGGTGGAATTGAAAATCGCTGACATGAAGCAAATTGATAAGCGCCTGTCCAAACAAGTGCGCCAAGTGCTATCGGTAGACGCGGCCATAAAGGCACGCAATTCTTATGGCGGCACCGCCCCGGAGCGTGTAAAAGAACAGGCCCAAAGCTGGCTCGCAGCGCTAACAACAGGAACAAAAAAATGAAAGCTTTACTCTTGGTTTTAATCGCCGCTTTTGCCCTTTCGGCCTGCGGCAAAAAGACGCCCTTGAAAAAACCCGGTGAAACCCCAGAGACAAAAATTGCAATTAGCGCAGATGCCTAAAGCATGCCGATGATTTGCAAATTATTATGCACCACATACCCCATATAGGCCATGGGCAGTGCAAATATGCCAAGCACCAGACGATGGGGGAACCAGAGCAACATCACCGTCACAATCGCCTGCAGGCCAAGCTTGGTGTAAATCCAGCCATGGGAAAAATTTTCCATCAAAGAGCGGATAAAAGGATTGGCCTCGGTTGCCAGACCGCGCAGACCGATAGTGGTTGAAACAATATCCAAAACCCCAAGCACATTGTAAAAAACCACAAAGGCAATAGCCAGCACAACCTGCCAGTGAATCTTGCGGGCATTTTCGGCAAATATATGAATACGCGCCCAGCGCGCCGCAAAGCCTGATTTACGCGACTGTACTGCCGCTTCGGCATTTGCGCCGACGGTAATCTCCTCACCCGCCATATCTTCCCACCATTTCCTTTTCATGCCCCGATGTTAACGAAGTGTTTACCTCTTGTGCAAGAGCCGCGCCGTTTTTTGTCGGCTTTGGGGAAAATTCGCGTTAATTATGGTTAACACCCTAAGGCCATGAATCGACCTTTAACCGCGCAAGCGCTACAAGGGTTGGAGCATGACTGAGAAGCAAAACAGATATTCCCACCGCCAGCACATATCCGGCCTGATAACAAAGGCCAGAATGGTGCTATTTGCAGAAGAATTATGGCCACGCCTGATGGGCGCGCTGGCTGTTGCTGTGGTTTTCGTGCTGGTCACCATTGCCGGGCTGTGGGCGCTTTTACCATGGCTCACCCATTATGCCCTGCTCGGTGTTTTTGCCGGACTATTTGCTTTTTTCCTTATTCGCGATTTGAGAGACCTTGAATTTCCAACCCGGCGCGATGCTCTGCGCCGCTTGCAACAAGATGGCAAGGTACGCCATAGCGCGCTTTTGGCCATTGAAGATAAGCCTTTTAACAGTCTCGATGCGGACAATCCCCTGTGGCAAAAATATCAGGCGGATATGCGCCGGGCCGCAAGGCAAGCGCGGCTTGGCAAAGCCCATGCCACTATAGACCGGCGCGATCCTTTTGCCCTGCGCTATGGGGCGGTCCTGCTGCTGCTGGTTGGCCTGTTTATCACCAAGGGGCAGACCGGCCATCTTTTCTGGCAGGCCTTTCATCCGGGCGCGGGCAATAATAATTTGCTCACCGCTGACATCTGGATTGACCCGCCCGACTATACCGGCGAGCAGGCTGTGGTTCTGGTTAATTCAACCACTCCCATCACAAAAGATTTACAATCTGAAAAAACCATTTCGGTTCCGGCCGGGTCGGTCTTGGAATTGCGCCTATCCGGTGCGGCGCGCCATGGCCCCGGCGCTCCGGCGCTTTATTTAATCGATGCAGAGGGTCGTCAGAAAATTCCTCTCACCCGCGATAAAAGCTTGGTTCAAACCAGCACACCCCTTTTTGAGCTTGGCACGCTGATATTAAAGACCGGCCATAAAACCCTGCGCTGGCCGATTGAAATTCGCGAGGACCGCCCCCCCATCGTGCTATGGCGCAAAGACCCCGCGGCAGAAAATGGCGGGCTTAAACTAACCGTCGAAATTGCTGATGATTATGGCATTTCCGAAGCCTTTGCTGTCATTCGCCTTGATCCCGACCAGCAGCGCCATCCGGATTTGGCGCCGGTATCTGATAGCGTGTTGCGCAAGACAGAACGCCTGCCCCTGTCGCGCATACGCGGCAAAGAAGGCACGCGCGCGCAAATTCTAAATACAGAAGCCCTGCCATGGGCCGGTTTGATAGCCCAGATTAGAATTGAAGTTATCGATGGCGGCGGCAATGTGGAAAGCACCAGCACCAAATCTGTAATGCTCCCGACACGGACATTTTATAACCCCCTCGCCCAAGCCATTGCCCATGAGCGCCGCGAACTGGCTATTGCCCCTCATCGCTGGCCCAATACCGGGCGCGCCCTTGATGCGCTGACCATTGCGCCGGACAAGTTTTTTGATGACACCACCGATTATCTTTTACTGCGCACCGCCTATTGGGATGTGATGAAAAAAAGAGGCAATGAGGTTGAAGACACGGTCGATAAATTATGGCCGCTGGCCCTGCAATTGGAAGACAAGGAATTGGAGCTGGCCCGGCGGGCCCTTGATGCGGCCCAGCAGGCTTTGCGCGAAGCATTGGAGCGCGGAGCCAGCGAAGAAGAGATCAACCGGCTGATTGAAGAGCTACGCATGGCCATGAATAATTACATTACGGCTTTGGCCAATTCCGGTCAGGCCGAACTGGCACAAGGCGAGCAGAGCCAATCGCTCGATGGTCGCGATCTGGAAGATTTACTTGATGAGATGCGCGATCTGTCGCGCTCTGGTGCCAATAATGCTGCGCGACAATTATTATCGGAATTGGAACAGATGTTAAAGAATCTGCGCATTGACCCCAATGGCAGTGGCGGACAAGCTTCTGGCCAAGGTCAGGGCAGTGGTCAGGGCCAAGGAAGCGGGCAAGGCAAAGGCGATCCGGCATTGCAAGCGGCTGGAGATTTAATCGCCAAGCAGCGCCAGTTGACCGATGACACATGGCGTTCGGCCCGCAAAGCTCGCAATGGCGAGCCGGGGGGGCGCTCCCCATCTGATCTCGCCCAAGAGCAGGAAGAATTGCGCGAGGATTTAAATAATTTCAAAAATGCTTTGGGCGCGGCGGGCGATAGCGAAGCCGCCAGACAGGCGCAAAGAAATTTTTCCGATGCCCTTGAACGCATGGAAGAAGCAGGGGATGCGCTGGGGGCAGGCAGAACCGGTTCAGCGGCTGAAATCCAATCAGAAGCCCTTGATTCCATGCGCCGGGGGGCGAGCGCCCTTGCCGAAGCGCGGCAAAACCAACCGGGCCAAGACCAACAAAGCCAGGCCCAAAATGGCGATCAGCCGAACTTTCAAGGTCAGGCCCTCGACCCGCTCGGGCGCCCCTATTCCAGCGATGAAAATGGCAGCGAAGCTTTAATTCCTGATTTCTCCGACCCCGAGCGCGCCCGCGAGCTTATCAAAGAATTGCGTCGTCGCCTGTCAGAGCCGGGGCGCTCCAAAGAAGAGATTGACTATTTAGAGCGCCTATTGGAGCGGTTTTAATTCGCGCCACCAAACCCCATCTTGCCTTGAACTAAAACCCAATTTGCGCTCTAAACAATCTCCTTCGAAATTCGCCGCCTTTATTTTATCCTAAGATAGTTTAAGGACACTTCATGCTGATTTTTCTCGATACGCCAGAAATTGAACCTCTTAAAGCCGGCCATGCGACGGGACTTGTTGATGGGGTGACCACTAATCCAAGCCTGATTGCCAAATCCGGGCGCGACTTTAAAGAAGTGATCGCAGAAATTTGCGAGTTTATCTCAGGGCCGGTTTCCGCCGAAGTCGCCGCCATTGATGCGCCGGGCATGATTAAAGAAGGCAAAGTCCTGGCAGCGATTGCCGATAATGTGGTGGTAAAATTACCGCTCACCATAGACGGCCTTAAAGCCTGTCACGCCCTCACCCAAGAGGGCATTGATACCAATGTCACCCTTTGCTTTAGCGCTGCGCAAGCCCTGCTCGCCGCCAAGGCCGGGGCCAGCTTCATCTCTCCTTTTATTGGTCGTTTGGATGATTTGGGCCAAGATGGCATGGAGCTAATTCACGATATTCGCGATATTTATGATAATTATGGCTATACAACAAAAGTGCTAGCCGCCTCTATCCGTTCAGCCGCTCATGTCAAACAATCCGCCATGGCGGGCGCCGACGCCGCAACCATACCGCCAAAAATCTTCGACGCTCTCTATAATCATCCGCTTACGGATAAAGGTCTTGCTGATTTCATCAAGGATTGGCAAAAAACCGGCCAGTCAATTCTCTAGGCCGCTACATCCGTCCGGCCACTTCGCGAATCTTATCGGCAGCCGCTTCAATCACTCTTGCGGCCCCGTCTTCGCTGGTGACCCCGCGTTCGGCCTCCACATCGCGCAGGCGCGCTTCGGCCTCGCGTAATTCATCGCAAATGGTCAGCCCCGCCAGCAACATCAGCCGCGAATCGGCAATCCGCCCGACCTTGGCCGCCAATGACTGCACATGGCTGTCAAAAAAGCTTGCCAGTTCTTTCAAACGCTCTTCCTGCCCATCATCACAAGTGATGGTATAAGTCTGATTATTGATAGAAATTTGCACTTGCGCCATGAATAAAAGGCCCTGTTGTTTTAATGGTTAAGTAGAGAGTTTTTTCAACTCATTGATAATAGAGGCTAATTCCCGCGCCGCCAGACCCGTCTTGCGCTCAACCACATCAATCTGCCGATTGCGCTCAATGCGCACCTCGTCATTTTCCGACCGGTTGAGCTTTTGCAATTCGACTTTGGCGCTTAATTCATCAAGAGCAACAGCCAGATCCTGAACAGCGGTCTCAATAGTACGCATGGATTGCTATCCCTTTTATTTGTCAGTCAATTTGAAGCTTTGGTCTCTACTTTTAAGCAGGATAGGAGGCCAGACCTGCCCCTGTCCAGCCATCAAAGGCAAAACCTCATGAAAAAGCGGCCATTTTCCCCAATGTCCCGCTTTGCCCTGCTTGTCCCCTTGACCCTTTTTCGTGCAAAGGGCAGAACACGGCTGAAATTCAACCATTTCCCCTGATTACTCATTTTGCGAGATTTTGATGGCCCCAAATTCCACCCAATTCGATGATTTGGCAGATGATTTGGCCCCAAAAATGTCCGCCGCTATTGCGGTATTGGCCATGGACGCCGTGGAGCAGGCAAAATCAGGCCATCCGGGAATGCCCATGGGCATGGCCGATGTGGCCACAGTGCTGTTTGGCAAATTCATGAAATACGATGCCAGCACCCCCGATTGGCCAGATCGTGATCGTTTTATTCTGTCCGCAGGCCATGGCTCCATGCTGGTCTATGCCTTGAATTACCTGCTCGGCGTGCCGGGGATGACGATTGAGGATATTAAAAACTTTCGCCAACTTGGAGCAAAAACCGCCGGACATCCCGAATTTGGCCATGCGCCGGGGGTTGAGACCACTACCGGACCTTTGGGTCAGGGCATTGCCAATGGCGTTGGCATGGCCATGGCTGAAGCCCATTTAAATGCGAAATTTGGCAATGAACTGGTCGATCATCATACTTATGTGATTGCTGGCGATGGCTGCCTGATGGAAGGGATTAGCCAAGAAGCAATTTCTCTGGCCGGGCATTTGAAATTAAAAAAACTGATTGTGTTATGGGATGACAATCAGATTTCCATTGATGGCCCGATCGCTCTTTCTGATTCGACAGATCAACAAGCACGCTTTGCCGCTTCCGGTTGGGCGGTGAGCGCGGTCGATGGTCATGATATGGCAGCAATTGAAGCGGCCATTGAAAAAGCACGCCGCGAGGATAAACCAAGTCTGATTGCCTGCCGCACCATTATCGGCAAAGGCGCGGACAAAAAAGCCGGCTCTTCAGCAGCCCATGGCGCCCCTTTGGGAGCAGAAGAAATCGCCCATGCAAGAGCGGCCTTGAACTGGCCCTATGCGCCCTTTGAAATTCCTGATAATGTTTTGAGCGCATGGCGCACCATTGGTGCAAGCGGCAAGGCCCCCCACCAAGCATGGCAAAAACGCCTAGACGCGTCCCCAAAAGCAAAAGAATTTACAGCCGCCCTAAAAGGCGATTTTGCAAAAGAGATAGAGATCGCGATTAGCGCCATTAAAAAACAGGCCGCCCGCGACAAGCCAAAAATCGCCACCCGCCTTGCCTCACAAAATGTACTGGACGCGCTTAGTCAGGCAGTGCCGGTTTTGATGGGTGGCTCGGCAGACTTGACCGGCTCCAATAATACCAAAGCCGGAGATATGAACGGGTTTAGTGCCGAGAATTATGGCGGGCGCTATGTCTATTATGGCATTCGCGAACATGCCATGGCGGCGGCGATGAATGGCATGGCCCTGCATCGCGGTATCATTCCCTATGGTGGCACCTTTATGGTGTTTACCGATTATTGCCGCCCCTCCATTCGTCTTTCCGCCTTAATGGAGCAGCGCGTCATCTATGTGATGACCCATGATTCCATTGGCCTTGGAGAAGATGGCCCGACCCATCAACCGGTTGAACATTTGGCGGCATTGCGGGCGATCCCGAACCTGCAGGTTTTTCGCCCCTGTGATTTAACAGAGACCGCCGAATGTTGGCAGGCCGCTTTGAACAGCACAGATCGCCCTTCAATCTTGGCGCTGTCGCGACAAAAGCTCACACCCTTTCGCTTTGATGCAGACACAGATAATTTAAGCGCCAAAGGCGGTTATGTTTTGCAGGACGCAAAAGATTATCAGGCGAGCCTCATCGCCAGCGGCTCGGAAGTTGAAATTGCCATGGCGGCCTCAGAGGCGCTGGCCAAAGACAATATCCCCACACGGGTTATTTCCATGCCCTGCCTTGATTTGTTCCAGCAGCAATCTGACGATTACAAACAAAGCATTTTAGGCAATCGCCCGCGCCTGGTGATTGAAGCAGGCATGCGCCAAGGCTGGGATGATATTCTTTATTATGGCGCTGACAAAAACTCCTGCCCGCAAGGTGATTTTATCGGCATGAGCAGCTTTGGTGCCAGCGCTCCGGCCCCTGATCTTTATCAACATTTTGGCATCACCGCTAAGGCGGCAATAGAAGCAATTAAACGGCTTATCTGACGGAGGTATTTTTATCATGACAATTAAAGTTGCAATTAACGGGTTTGGCCGCATTGGCCGTCTTACCTTACGCTCCATTATCGAAAACAATCGTGAAGATTTAGAAGTGGTAGCGATTAACGATCTTGGCCCGGTAGAGACCAACGCCCATTTGTTGCAATATGATTCTATTCATGGGCGGTTTTGTCATGATGTAAAAACCAGTGCCGACAGTATTGATGCCGGTCAAGGCCCGATTAAAGTTTTTGCCGAGCGCGACCCGACAAAATTACCTTGGGGCGATTTGGGCGTTGATATTGTTTTTGAATGTACTGGCATTTTTACCGCCCGCGATAAAGCGGCACTGCATTTAGACGCTGGCGCAAAACGCGTATTGATTTCCGCCCCCGGCAAAGACGCCGACCAGACGATTGTTTACGGCGTTAATCATGATGTGCTTGGCCCCAAAGACATAATCGTTTCCAATGCCTCCTGCACCACCAATTGCCTTGCCCCTGTGGCCAAGGTCTTGAACGATCTGGTGGGCATTGAGCGCGGCTATATGACCACTATTCACGCCTATACCGGCGACCAGCCAACTCTCGATACCATGCACAAAGACCTCTATCGCGCCCGCGCGGCGGCAATGTCGATGATTCCAACCTCAACCGGTGCCGCCAAAGCCGTTGGTCTCGTGCTGCCAGCACTAAACGGCAAGCTGGACGGGTCTTCTATTCGCGTGCCAACGCCAAATGTTTCTGTGGTGGACCTTGTATTTACTCCCGGCAAAGACACTTCTGTTGATGAAATAAACAATGCGATTATTGCCGCTGCTGATGGTCCCATGAAAGGCGTTCTTGCCTATACGGACAAGCCATTGGTGTCTTCGGATTTTAATCATGACCCCCATTCATCAAGTTTTGCCCTTAATCAAACGCAAATTCTTGAAGGCAAGCTGGTCCGCGTTTTGAGCTGGTATGACAATGAATGGGGCTTCTCATCGCGCATGAGTGACACCGCTATGGAAATGGCAAAATATCTGTAAAAAACAATGCGGGATTGGTGAGGAAAACGGGTATGGGAACCAAAACGCTCGATGATTTCAACTTTGAAGGCAAGCGCGCTCTGGTGCGGGTTGATTTCAATGTTCCCATGCAGGACGGCAAGGTCAGCGATGTCACCCGTCTTGCTCGCTCGGCCCCAACAATTCAGGAGCTTGCGGACAAGGGCGCAAAACTTGTTTTGCTGTCGCATTTTGGCCGCCCCAAAGGAAAAATCGTGCCGGATATGTCGCTCGCCCCCGTGGTCGATGCCTTGCGCGATTTGCTCGGGCGCGATGTGGTGTTTGGTCGCGACTGCATTGGCGAGGAAGCCGCACGCGCGGTTGCGGCAACAAATTTCGGCGGTATTTGCTTATTGGAAAATACCCGCTTTCATCCGGGCGAAGAGAAAAACGACCCTGATTTTGCCAAAGCCCTTAGCGCAAATGGTGATATTTTTGTTGGTGATGCGTTTTCCACCGCCCACCGCGCCCATGCCTCTAATGTTGGCGTTGCAGCTTTTCTGCCCGCCTGTGCCGGGCGCGCCATGGAGCGCGAAGTTGATTATCTGACCCAAAGCATGGCCAATCCGGAACGCCCAATGATGGCGGTGGTTGGCGGCGCAAAAGTTTCTTCCAAATTGGCCGTGTTGGAAAACCTCGTCACCAAAGCCGATTATCTGGTGGTTGGTGGCGGCATGGCCAATACATTCCTGCATGCAATGGGGATTGATGTGGGCAAATCCCTGTGCGAGCCGGACCTTGCGCCAATAGTGCAAAAAATCCTGAGCAAGGCAGCCGAGGCCAAATGCGAAGTGGTCTTGCCTTGCGATGTTGTGGTGGCGACAGAATTTAAAGCCCATGCAGAAAGCCGCGTGCGCCCTGCGGACAAAACGGCTGCCGACGAAATGATACTCGACCTTGGGCCAGACAGTGTTGATCTCATCGCCGGCAAAATGGAAAATTGCAAAACCCTTGTCTGGAATGGCCCACTTGGGGCGTTTGAGGTGCCGCCTTTTGATACGGCCACCATAGAAGCCGCCAAATATGCTGGAAACCTTGCCAAGGTTGGAAAACTTGTGGCTGTCGCTGGCGGCGGCGATACGGTAGCAGCTTTAAACCATGCCAAGGCGGCGGATGATTTTACCTATATCTCAACAGCAGGGGGCGCTTTTCTTGAATGGATGGAAGGCAAAGCCCTGCCCGGTGTTGAAGTTTTAAAAAGCTAACTTAAAAATCAAGAGGAAATAATCTGATGAATTTGGAAAAGCTCAATGAAATTGCTGTTGCTATGGTCGCCCCGGGCAAAGGCATTCTCGCTGCCGATGAATCAAGCGGCACTATCAAAAAGCGCTTTGACAGTATTAACACCGTCTCCACCGAAGAGAGTCGTCGCGATTATCGCGAAATGCTGTTTCGCACGTCAACCGCCATGCGCCGTTATATTTCAGGCGTTATTCTGTTTGACGAAACCATTCGTCAAAAAGCCGCAGATGGCACAGCTCTGGTCAAGCTGATTGAAAAAACCGGCGCTATCCCCGGCATTAAAGTTGATATGGGCGCAAAAGCACTGCCCGGTTTTCCCGGCGAAACCGTGACCGAAGGCTTGGATGGTCTGCGAGACCGTCTAAAAGACTATTACAAGCTCGGCGCCCGCTTTGCCAAATGGCGTGCCGTCATCGATATCAGCCGTCGCGGCGGCAAGGCCATGCCAAGCTGGACTTGCATCAAAGCCAATGCTCATGCGCTTGCCCGCTATGCAGCCTTATGCCAAGAAGCGCAGATTGTGCCCATCGTCGAGCCGGAAGTTTTGATGGATGGCGACCATAGTGCTGATCGCTGCTATGAAGTGACCGAATGGGTTTTGAAAACTCTTTTTGCCGAACTGTTTGAAGCCAATGTCGCTCTTGAGGGCACGATCTTAAAACCAAATATGATCGTCTCCGGCAAGCTCGCCAAAAAGCAAGCGGGCGTTGAAGAAGTTGCCGAAAAAACTGTCCGTTGCTTCCGCAATGCCGTGCCTGCGGCGGTGCCGGGCATTGTGTTCCTGTCCGGCGGACAATCCGATCTTGAAGCCACCGCCCATCTCAACGCCATGAATGCAAGCTATGGCAAGCAAATCCCATGGAAACTTTCTTTCTCCTATGGTCGCGCCTTGCAGGCCGCGCCGCTAAAAGCATGGAAAGGCAAAGCCACCAATGTCAAAAAAGCACAAGAAGCCTTTGCCCATCGCGCGCGCATGAATGGCCTTGCGCAAAAAGGCAAATGGTCAAAAGCAGAAGAAAAGAAAAAATAATGGGCAAAAGTTTTGCCATTGCGAAAATTGAAAGGCGGGGATCATGAGTGATACCCGCCTTTATCTCATCACCCCGCCGACGATAGAAAATATGAATGCTTTCGCGGCAGAATTTGAAGCGGTGTTAAAAGCCGCGCACAACACGCCAGCGCAAATAGCCTGCCTGCAAATTCGCCTTAAAAAAAATGACATAGCCGCCAGCGATGACACCATCACAGAGCTGACAAAAAAACTCTTACCCCTTGCCCACGCTCATGACTGCATCATCCTCATCAATGATCGCCCGGACCTTGCCAAAAAAACCGGCGCCGACGGGGTGCATCTCGGCCAGGAAGATGGAGACATAAAAACCGCAAGAGCCTTGCTGGGAGAAGACGCTTCCATCGGTGTCACCTGCCACGACAGCCGCCATCTGGCGATGATTGCAGGAGAGCAAGGGGCTGATTATGTGGCCTTCGGGGCGTTCTTCCCCACTGACACCAAGCAGGCAAAAACCAGCGCCAGCCCTGACCTTCTAAAATGGTGGATCGAAGCCACCACCCTGCCTTGCGTCGCCATTGGCGGCATTACCCCGGAAAATGCCTCACCGCTCATTGCTGCAGGCGCTGATTTTATCGCCGTCTCCTCAGGCATTTGGCAGCACCCAAAAGGCCCCAAAGCAGCCATCAAGGCTTTCGCCGCCCTGCTTTAACCCTTTTCGGCACAATTCTTGCCTGCTAAACTGCACAAGATAGCCAACATCACTAATTTACGGCTATTTTCGGGGACAATAATGGATAACAGGAAATCATATAAAAGCATCTCCAAGCTTGCGCGAATAAAGCGCAGCGCTTTGATGCTTGCCCTGATGACAGTTTTTTACGCGGCCTTCCTACTCTTTGCCCCCTTGGCCAGCGCGCAAATCATGATTGATGAGAACAGCCAGAACACTGGCCAGCTTCAGCCAGCAATTGATGCGTGGAAGGCCGGCGATTATGAGACAGCCCGAAATTTAGCCACAGCCCTCGCCGCGCTTAATGACCCCGATGCGCTTTATCTTCTTGGCACGCTGGAAGAAAAAGGTCTTGGTGGACCCAAAGATATGGACGCAGCCATTCGCCATTATTATAGCGCCGGATTTTCCGGTCAGCCCAATGCGCAATTTGCCCTTGGGGAACTGGCCTATCAGGGCGTCGAGGTCACTAAGGATCTGCACCGGGCGGCCAATTGGTTTAACCTTGCGGCCCAGCGCGGCCATGCCATGGCGCAATTACGCCTCGGGGTGATGTATGCCAATGGCGAAGGCGTGCCCGAAGAACCGGAGCGCGCCGCCGAGCTTTTTGAAAAGGCCGCCGCCAGTCATGAACCCGCCGCCCATTATCAATTGGGCCTGCTTTTCTTGTCCGGGAAAGGCGTGCCCCATTCTTTTCATGATGCCACAAGACAATTTAAAATTGCCGCTGAGGCGGGCCACCCTATGGCGCAATATAATCTCGCCCTCATCTATGAGGGTGGCCTTGGGGGACAAGAAGACCCGGCGCTTGCCGTTAGATGGATGCAGGCCGCCGCGCAAAACGGTGTTGCAGAAGCCATGACCGCTATGGGTCTCTTGGCCTATAATGGCCGCGGCATGGCGCAATCCAATAAAGTCGCCGCAGATTGGCTGGAGCGCGCCGCCTTGGCCGGTGATATTGAGGGCCAATATCTTTACGCCGTTGCCTTGGCCGAAGGCGCAGGCCGACAACGCAATTTATTGGAAGCGCGGCTTTGGGCTTCCAAAGCCGTTGCCCTATCAGAAAACGAACCATTGGAAATGCGCGAAGAGCGCGCTGATTTACTGCAGATCATTGACCAGATGATTGCTAGCACCGAGCAGCACCGCCAACAAATGGCACAAGCCCCAGACACCCCACTTTATCGCCCAGCCATAGAGCAACCTCAATCCCCCATAAGCCAACCCCCTACACCCTCCCCAGAGCTGAGCCCAGAGCTAGCCGACCCGACACCTTCCAATAAAATGCCAAGACGTCATCTGCGCTTTTAGGGTGCGCTTTTAAGAGCAAACCAAGATCCAAAGCCTATGACTTGAACCCACCCCCCTTACAGCATAGATTGAAAAAGCTGCCCGGTTCGTCAGGATAAATTTCCCCGGGGCCGTATTTTCTCGAATGGGAGCTGCCTCTGATTTGGATCGTGGTCCTCAACACGCGGCACCCACCTGGTTATTTCGGATTTCCAGGGCGAAAGATAAGTCCAACGGCCAGGGCGGCACCTGTTATTCAATAAGGGGGAGCTGCATTTTTAAAGGACGCATACCCCATGATAAGCCCGCTATTTGACAGTAAATTTCTAGCCAGAGAAAAGGCAAAAGCCATACGCCGCGATCTGGTACTGGCGCGCCCGGATGCGGCCAAACATGCAGCGCGGGTTTTTATGGACAAAATCCCCGTCAGTGCGGGCCAAACCGTCGCCCTTTATCACACTATCGGCGATGAAATAAATACCGGACCCCTCGCCGCAGCGCTTCATGACAAGGCTGTGCAACTGGCTTTGCCTGTGATGGTCAAGAAAAAATCGCCCATGGTTTTTCGCGCCTTTGACGGCTCTAATCTGATTGAAGGGCGCTATGGTATTGCTGTGCCGCCAGAAGATGCACCGGAAGTGATTCCCGACATCATTGTCGTGCCCTTATTGGCATTTAAGAAAAATGGCGCTCGGCTCGGCATGGGCGGCGGCTATTATGATCGCACCCTCGCCCATCCCGATTACGCCAAAGCGCTGACCATTGGCTATGCCTATGGCGGACAGGAAGACAGCTCCTTTCCAGTGGAAAGCCATGACCGCGCCCTTGATTGGATAATCACCGAGCGCGGAGCCATGAAAGCCGGTTAAATATTTTTTTGCGCGGCTACCCAGTCTTTGATTTTTTGCTCCAGCACCGACAAAGGCAAAGCCCCGTTTTCCAAAACCGTGTCATGGAAATACCGGACATCAAAATCTTCGCCTAATTCTGTCTCGGCATAGGCACGCAATTCACGAATTTTCAATTCACCGATTTTATAGGCCAGAGCTTGACCCGGCCAAGTGATATAGCGGTCGACTTCGGTGGTGATGTTATTCATGGATAGGCCGGTATTTTCCGCCATGAAATCTATCGCCTGCTGACGGCTCCAACCCTTGGCATGAATGCCGGTATCCACCACCAGACGACAGGCGCGCCACATCTCATAAGAAAGCCTGCCAAAATTGGTATAGGGATCATCATAAAAGCCAACCTCAAGGCCAAGCCGTTCTGAATAAAGCCCCCAACCTTCCACAAAGGCCGTCACCCCCCCATAGCGACGGAAGTTTGGCAGGTCCAGCTCCTGCGCCAAAGCGATCTGGAAATGGTGCCCCGGCACCGCTTCATGCAAGGACAAGGCTTCCAGCTCATGCAAAGGCCGTGTATCAAGCTTGGTGGTGTTGACATAATAAAACCCCGCCCGAGAACCATCCCCTGCGGGTGGCTGGTAATAGGCGGTGGTGGTTTTCTCGGCAATATCAAGCGGGATTTCTTTCAACCCATAAGGCATGCGCGGAAAGCGCGAAAATAATTCCGGCAATTTGCCATCCATCTCTTTGGAAATGCGCGCCACGACCTGCATCCGTTCTTCGCCGGTTTTGGGATAGAATTTCGGATCATTGCGCAAAAAAGCAAGCCATTGTTCAAAGCTGCCTTCAAATTCAGCCTCTTTCATCACTGCCTGCATTTCAGCACGAATGCGCGCTACCTCCTTAAGCCCAATCTGGTGCACCTCTTCGGCGGTTAAATCAGTGGTGGTGAACAGCCGCACCCGATGATTATAATAATCCATCCCCCCGGGCATGGAAGATGTGCCAACTTCTTTGCGGCAAGCGGGCGCATAATCTTGCACATAAAATTCTTCAAACTTGGCAAAAGCCGGAATAACTTGCGCGGCAACAATTTCTTCCGCCTGTTGTTTTAAAGCATTGAAACTATCTTCGCTCATGGAGGCCGGTTTGCGGGCAAAAGGCTTCATAAATTTGCTATCGCTCACATCCTCAACAATATGCACGCTGATAGAGTCTTCAAAGCCTTGCATGGGCGCACAAGGCTGCACCCACCCGGCCTCTATGCCCGCTTGCAAACGATTTGTGGCTTTGTCCATATAATCAGGAATTTTGCCAAGCCGCGTCACATAGCTTTGATAATCTCCTTCCGTAAAAAACGGCAATCTATCTGGCAGTCCGGCCATAGACAGATGCGGCCCCCCGCGATTGGTCATAATCATGAACCGCCCGCCATAGGAAAAAGCCTTGATTTGATTTTCCAGATCAAGGCGCAACATGTCCTGATTAAGCTGGTTTTCCGGCGACAAAGCACTTGGTGCAATGGCATTTAAACGATCAAGAAATTTTTGCGCTTGGTCAACACTGGCTTTTGCCGCTGCCAAGGAAGGATCCCCAAGGCGATCATCATAATCACGCACCCCAAGGGATGTGGCGAAGGTCGGAGATTGTTGCAAAGTCCAGGCCCAATGGTCATCAAGCAGAATATTGAACGCCGCATCTTCAGAATGGCTTTTTTCACCGCCAGAGTTTTTGCCCTCCTTCTGAACCTCCTTCTGGCCCTCATCAGCTTTTACCATGCTGTCTTCTGGCGTCATCTTGGTGATGGTCGGCGTCTCACTATCGCCCGGACCGCAGGCAACAAGGCCCAAAACAACAGCAAGGGCAAGAAAAGAGGATTGGCGCAACATTGAAATTTCTCCTAAAAACGAAAGCTCCAAATAAGAGCAAGTTACAAGCCATCTTACGCAAAGCGTGCCACAAGCGCCATAGGCGCTTTTTTACTTCTATTTCCTGCCTGCTTTTCTAGCGGCTGGCCATCTGCCCCTTTGCCTGCTAAGGAGCGGGCCTTTATTCATCTCTTTTAGGGGCAATTCCATGCGGATCGGGTTTTTTGGCGATATTATGGGACGGGCGGGTCGCACTGCCCTCACCAAGCATTTGCCGGGCTTGAAGCGCAGGCTCGCCCTCGATTTCATCATCGTCAATGGCGAAAACGCTGCCGGTGGCTTTGGCATTACAGCAGGCATTTGTGAGGATCTGTTTGATCTGGGCGTCGATGTTATCACCACTGGCAATCATGCTTTTGACCAGCGCGATGAAGTGCAGCTTTACGATCATGAAATTCGCTTGCTTCGCCCGGCCAATTTTCCCGACAGCAATCCCGGCCGCGGATCGGGCATTTACCCGGCACGAAATGGCGAAGAGGTCATGGTTATTCACCTTCACGGCCAGCGCTTTATGAACCCTATGGATGATCCAGTGCCTGCATTAGAGCGCGCCATGGATGGCATCAAACTTGGTCGCGAAGTAAAGGCAATCATCGTTGATATGCACGCAGAAGCCTCGTCAGAAAAATATTCTCTTGGCCATTATCTTGATGGCCGCGTATCGCTGGTTGTTGGCACCCATACCCATGTGCCTACGGCTGACGCACAAATATTGCCCGCTGGCACGGGCTTTCAATGTGATGCCGGCATGTGCGGTGATTATGACAGTGTTATCGGCATGGAAAAAACCGGACCAATCCACCGCTTCACCCATAAAATGCCGGGCCATCGCCTGCAACCGGCCACCGGCGAAGCCAGCGTCTGTGGTGTCTTTGTGG
>WFQB01000110.1 GCA_015487305.1 Parvularculaceae bacterium
ATCCGATCCATGCCTATGGATTCATCATTGCCGGCGGGCTGGTGCAGGGCATTGCCGCCCCCAGCCCCGAAGCCTATCTGCGCGGTGTCGCCGAGGCCATGGAGACGATATTGCCCAAGCCCAAAGTACTGGTGGTCAATTATCCGTCCAACCCCACCGCAGATATTGTGGATATTGACTTCTACCGGGATGTCGTTGCGCTTGCCAAAAAACATGATCTGTTGGTGTTGTCGGACCTTGCCTATTCGGAGATTTATTTTGACGCCCCGCCGCCATCGATTTTTCAAGTGGAGGGGGCAATTGATCTTGCCGTTGAGGTCAATTCCTTATCCAAGACCTATTCCATGGCCGGTTTTCGGGTTGGTATGGCGCTTGGCAATGAACCTATGATTGCCGCTCTGGGCCGGGTGAAATCCTATCTTGATTATGGCGCCTATACGCCCATTCAGGTCGCCGCTGCCCACGCCCTTGATGCCCCACAGGACTGCGTTGACGAAATCCGCGCCACTTACAAAGCGCGGCGAGACTGCGTTATTCGGCATTTTGGCCGCGCCGGGTGGGATTTACCTTGCCCGAAAGCCTCTATGTTCATCTGGGCCCCCATACCAAAACCATTTATTGGGCAGGGCTCTCTTGCTTTTTCCAAATTGTTGATGGAAGAAGCCAGTGTCGCGGTTGCGCCGGGAATTGGCTTTGGCGAACAGGGGGAGGGCTTTGTCCGCATAGGCCTTGTAGAAAATGAACAACGCATCCGGCAGGCGGCACGCAATCTGAAGGCAGTTTTTAGCAAATACGGGATTTAAGTTTATAATTTAAAAGGGCACGGGAGGCCCGATAGATGGCACAACATGAAGAATATTTAGACCGGTTTTTAACGCTTGAACTGGGCCGCTGTACCGAAGCTGCTGCCGTTGCCGCTTCGACCATGATTGGCCGTGGTGACAAGGAGGGCGCTGACCAAGAAGCCGTCAATGCCTTGCGCAATGCCCTTAACATGCTGGCTATTGACGGCACAGTGGTCATTGGCGAGGGCGAACGGGATGAAGCGCCGATGCTCTATATTGGCGAGCAGGTTGGCCGCGGTGGCCCCAAGGTCGATATCGCCCTTGACCCTCTTGAAGGCACGACACTAACCGCCAAGGCCATGTCCAATGCGCTGGCCGTGGTCGCCATGGCCACCGGCGGCACTTTGCTGCATTCGCCAGATGTCTATATGGACAAAATCGCGGTCGGCCCCGGCTATAGATCAGGGGTCGTGGACCTTGATGCTTCTGTAGAAGACAATATTGCCTCATTGGCCAAGGAAAAGGGGGTCAAACCCTCGGAAATCACTCTTTGTGTCCTCGATCGCGAGCGCCATGAGCATATCATCAAATCCGCCCGCAAAATGGATGCGCGGGTGTTTCTCATTCCCGATGGCGATGTAGCCGGAGTGTTCCATACCACAGAACCAAGCACCGGTATTGACCTCTATGTAGGCTCTGGCGGCGCACCTGAAGGCGTTCTCGCGGCAGCAGCCTTGCGCTGTGTCGGTGGCCAGATGCAGGGACGGCTGTTGTTTCGCAATGATGATGAGCGGGGCCGGGCGGAAAAGGCCGGTATCACAGATCTCGACCGTAAATATGATCTAATGGATCTCGCTTCCGGCGATGTGATGTTTGCGGCCACCGGGGTCACCGATGGCTCCATGCTGAAAGGCGTGCGCTGGGATGGCGAGCATGTCCACACCCACACCGTGGTCATGCGCTCCAAAACCGGCACCGTGCGCTATATTGAGGCCTGCTCGGCAGCGCCCAAACGGTAGGAGTAGGGCATTTACTCAGTTTTCATCGTAAAATGTTCGGCATTTCTGCAAAATTCCACATAACACATTAGGTGTTGACATTTCTTTACGGGGGAGGGCTAGCATCTCTACAACCAATGGAGGTGGATATGCCAGTAGAACAGTTTGGAGATTCGGGTCTTTCAAATTTTGATGATTTTAATCTAACATTTAATCAGGACCCTTGGGAGCAGGATCCGTTTGATTTTTTCAATTTTCAGGAAGAGGAAGAGCAGCCTGAACCGGAAGAAGAACAGCCGGAGGAAGAAGAGCCGGAGACACTTCCACCAATAGGAGAGCAGGATGAGGAGGGTTTTCTTTGGTTGGGGTGCGGAAACGGAGAATCCCTTATCATTTGGACGGATCCAAACGATCCTTCTCAAGGGGGCGCAACCTGTATACCTGATCCTGGCCCTGGCCCGGGAGATGAGGGTTGATTTGATATCAAAAAGACTATGTGTCTTTGCCTTTCTCAGCTTCTTACCGTTGCTGACCGCCTGTGTCAGCAATGGCGAGAAGTCCGGCCCGGACCCTCGTTCAGCACTGCGGGCGCTCCATGAATGCCGCCCTTATCTGCCCTACAAATCCGGCTTTCTTGGCCGTGTAATAGGTCAGGACATTATTGTGGTGTCTGGGGGAAGGGTTTTGTGCGTTAATTCTGACCTGATGGATCAGGCAGAAGAACCCTTGTCAGAAGTGGATTTTACTCGCCTCAAGACCATTGTCATCCGCAGTCAGGGGGGTAAGGCCGTTATTTCCCGCAAATATGGTCATCTCATTTATGACAATGAGATTGATATAGTCGTTGAGGGGTTTTGTATTTCTGCCTGTGCCAATCACTGGTTTCCGGCGGCACGCTATAAATATCTGGCACAACTTGGATTTACAGCTTCCGGCGATCCGGTTTTCTCCCCTGTCTTTTACCATGGGGGATATTATTCGCCGGAATTTATCGAAAAAAGCGCCGCCAAAGGCGAGCTTGAAGGAAAGCGCCTTGCATACTGGCGAAAAAGAAGTCGTTTGGAAAAAGAATTCTACGACAAGATCGCTGTTAACCCACATATATCCATTGATTGCCCGCGTAGGGAAAAGCCCAAGCTTTGCAAAAGATTTGTAAACCGCGATCCCTCGGCCGTGTGGGGTTATACCATAGAAGAGTTTGCCGACTATGGCGTCGACCATGTCTATGAGTTACTTGATGATGAAATGGTCTTTATCAGGCAAACTAGCGAAGAGACAGCAGAGAACAAAAAAACGGGAAAAACTCATCCAGAGGTGCTGCCATAGGCAGCCTCGGGCAGCGCCCAAGCGGTAGGAGAGCGAGCAACCGATCATCCCCTGAGCCTGCCTGCCCGCACGCAGATGGGGGTCGAAGGACGCGGGGATGACAGCCTTTATTCCTACTCGCTACTCTCTACTCGCTGCTTTTCTCCCCACCCGTTGAAAAATACTTATCCCCTTTCTGAGGGAACTGGCGCAGACTTGCCTCATGAGCAATCTAGCCCTGAAACCGCAATCTAACAATCAATGGCAGGGCCTGTCCCTGACCAATCGCCAATGGCGGGCACGAGTTTATGACCCCCGCGATGTGGAAACCATGATCCAGCAACAGGGGCTAAACCGGGCCCTCGCAGAATGTCTTTCAGCCCGCAATATCAAGCCTGAAGATGCCCATGATTTCCTCCACCCCAGCCTCAAATCCGCCATGCCGGACCCGCTGGTTCTGGCTGGCATGGAAAAGGCGGTGGAGCGTATCAGGAAAGCCATTAAAGCCTCTGAAAAGATTGCTATTTTTGGTGATTATGATGTCGATGGCACAAGCTCGGCGGCACTATTGACGCGCTATTTTCTGTCAATCGGAATAGAGCCTCTAATCCATCTGCCGGACCGCTTCATGGAGGGCTATGGCCCCAACAGCAATGCCTTCAAGGCGCTGCAGGTAAAGGGCGCAAAACTGGTCATCACCGTTGATTGCGGGGCTATGGCCCATGACGTACTCGACCAGGCTAAAGCCGATGGTCTCGACGTGGTGGTGCTCGACCATCACCAGATGAGCCTGCCATTGCCACCGGCGGCGGCTGTGGTGAACCCCAATCGACCCGATGACATTTCCGGCCTGCAAAGCCTGTCGGCAGCCGGGGTCAGCTTCATGACCCTTGTCGGCCTCAACCGGGCCTTGCGCGAGGAGGGGTTTTTTGAAAACCGTCCCGCGCCCAATCTGCTCGAATATCTCGACCTCACCGCCCTTGGTCTCGTTTGTGATATCATGCCGCTGACAGGGCTAACCCGGGTGCTGGTGGCGCAGGGCCTCAAGGTTCTCGGCCAATTTGAAAAACCCGAAGCCGCCCGCAATGGCCTTGCCAATAAGGCTTTTCCCGGCCTTCACGCCCTCGCAGAACTTGCTGGCGCATCCGGCCCCGCTAGTGCCTATCATCTCGGCTTTGTTCTCGGGCCACGCATCAACGCCGCCGGGCGCATCGGTCATGCCAATCTTGCCTATGCCCTGATGGTTGAGCGCGATCCGGAGCGGGCCAGAAAACTTGCAGCGCAATTGCACAATCTCAATGCCGAGCGGCAGGAAATTGAAGCCGAGGTTCTGCAACAGGCAGTCACACAAATAGGCGAAGACCCCAAAAGCGCCCTCATAATCGCCGCCGAGGAAGGCTGGCACATTGGTGTGATAGGGATTATTGCAGGGCGATTAAAAGAGAAATATCAAAGGCCTGCACTTACTATTTCATTTAACAATGGAATAGGCAAAGCATCCGGAAGATCAATCAAAGGCGTCGATCTCGGCGCAGCCATAACCGCCGCCGTACAAAAGGGCTTACTACTCGGTGGCGGTGGTCACGCCATGGCCTGCGGCTTTACCATAGAGCAATCGCGTCTGGCAGATTTTACCGCCTTTATGGAAGCCCATCTCGCCGAACAGATCGCCGGGGCCGAGGATCATCTTCACCTTGAGATAGACGGCCAGATTAGCGCCGCTGGAGTAAACCGCGATTTTTGCGACCAGCTTGCCATGGCGGCACCATTCGGCGCCGGGCATGCGGAACCGGTTTTTGCTCTTGATGACATGCAGATCCAGTTCGCCAAGCCGGTGGGCAAGGACCATATCGCCTGTACATTGCAGGACCGTACTGGCACTCGCGTTCGCGCAATTGCCTTTCGGGTGGCAGAAACACCCCTCGGGCAGGCTCTAATGGCAGCCTCGGGCGACCCCTTGCAGCGATTTTCTATTGCCGGAAAAATAAAACCCGATGACTGGCGCGGCGGACAGGCGGCGCAGATGATTATCGAAGATTTACTGGTGACCCATAGCCCAGAGAACGCCCCCCCCGAATAAACCCGCATAATTTTCATCGAAAAACGCATTTTACCCTTGCCAGCAGGGGCACTTGTTTTTATACGCCATCTTTCGCAACGGTTATTCGTGGGCCCTTCGTCTATCGGTTAGGACGCCAGGTTTTCAACCTGGAAAGAGGGGTTCGATTCCCCTAGGGCCTGCCACCGCTGCCAGATTTTCCTTTTCAGCTAAATTCAGTATTGCTCTAAAGGTTAACGGCAATCCGCCCCATCTGATTCGATGTACAGAATAACATCACTGAATGACCTGAGTAAAAACCCCTAAAAGTTGCATTTTATCAATGCTTTCACCAGAAACGGTTGCCAAAACCCATATTTTGCAGTTTGATGAAATATGGTTAACATAACCAGTCAGGTTGGGGCCACTTGAATAGTGTAGACTGACTGGGAAATGTAAAACGCGTAGAGTTGGAGAAAGCATTATGGCATTGGCGCGGGTTTTGGGAATTAGTTTAGCGCTCATGATGGGAATGTTGATGGCGGGTGGCTCGGCAATGGCTGAGATTTCCTCCAATGATATTGGCCAGATCATGAAAGAGCGTAATTACGCGGTGGCGGAAATCAGCGATAGCATGGTTGCCGTCGATGCCGGGGATTTTGCCGTTATCATTGCTGTTAACGGCTCTAATGGCGACATTTCCTATCTGACCTATCTCAAGGGCGTTTCATCCGACATGGTCGGTTATGAATTTCTCAACCGTTTTAACAATGGCGTGAAATTCGGGCGCGCTTATATTGACGGCGATGGTGATATTGCCATCCAGATGGATCGTAATTCCGATGGCGGGGTTACTTTGGAAAACATCGAATCAGACTTTGATGTGTTTGTGTTGCTGGTAAATAAATTTATGCGCGATCTTACAACGCGCTCAGTTGTGTAAAATGAGTGACGGCCGTTGAATGGTGGCAATGGTTGTCTGTTTTGTTTTTATAATCGGAAAAGCGGGGCGTTTTTCGCATAATCCGGGGCTGGATGAATGACCCAAGAAACGGTGGATTTCACCGACGAAGATGACGACGACAAAGAACCACCTGAATCCTTCGAAGTGAAGGGTATTATCAAATGGTTTGATACGGTGAAGGGATATGGCTTCATCATGACCCCTGATGATGAGGGGGACATTTTGCTGCATTCCTCCTGCCTGAAAGAAGCCGGACGTTCCTCCGCCCGCGAGGGCGCTACGGTTATCTGTGAAGCGGTCAAACGCAAAAAAGGCCTGCAGGCAACCAAGGTCATAGACATAGACGAAAGCACCGCTGCAACCGTGCCCATAGAATTTACCAAAACCGCCGCCCCGATCGAGCCCGCCGGCCCGATGGAGCCAGCTGAGGTAAAATGGTTCGATCGCGCCAAGGGCTTCGGGTTTTTAACCAGAGGCGAGGGGACAGAGGACATCTTCATCCATATGGAAACCCTGCGCCGCTGCGGGTTAGGCGAAGTTCATCCCGGCCAAAGATTGTTAGTCTCCTTCGGCAAAGGCCAAAAAGGATTACTGGCAGCAGAGGTGAAGTTGGATACGGGGAATTAGGGGGCGTCTATTATAATTAAATGTAGAAGCTATCAGGCGGTTGGCATTGTAGTATATGCCAACTCATCCCCTTTTTAGAATTCCGGATAGAGATAAGCCAACAAGCGCCACAATGATCCACCCTGCAATTATATGCAGGATGAAATAAAGTTTATACAATCCAATTTTTGTCAAAGATAAGAATATATCATACAATTTGACCCGGCCCCCTGAATTCCGGCCAAATTGGTGTTAGTAATCCGTCTTTGAAAGGATGGAGTATGAAACGCAGATTTACCGATGAGCAGATTATCGCGATGGTCAAGGAATATGAGGCCGGTGTTAAGGCCTCTGAGCTTTGCCGCAGGCACGGGAGTGAGGCGGATAAGCAATTGATCCGGTGAATTAATTGCCCGCCGAACGATGCGACGTTTTACAAATACAAGGCCAAATTTGGTGGCATGAATGTGTCTGATGCCAAGAAACTGAAAGCGCTTGAAGATGAGAACAACCGGTTGAAGCGGTTACTGGCCGACGCGATGCTGGACAATGCGGCGTTGAAAGACCTTGCAACAAAAAACTACTAACGCCTGACGTGAAGCGGCGAGCGGTGCATGACACGATGGATCGGCATGGATTGAGTGAGCGTCGGGCGTGTCGGTTGGCCGGTCTTGACCGGTCAACGTTCCAGTATTGCAA
>WFQB01000111.1 GCA_015487305.1 Parvularculaceae bacterium
AATCACAGGGTTTGGCCGTCCTGCAAGAATGGAAAGAGGGACCGGGCATAGCCCTTACATCCTCGACAGGCCAACCAGTGACAATCCAACTGTCTAATCTGGATATAATTGAGGGAGCTGAAGGAAATTTTGATAATTTAGCGGCCAATTACCCCAACCTTTCCCTAGAAGGACTCCAGACCTTACAGGATTACCTGACCCCTTTATCTAGTTTAACCCTAACCGAAGCGCAGGCAAATAACTTGTTAACAGCCTACATTGATGGCCTGGCCGATAGAAACAGGTTCGGGTGTAAGATAGAGTTCCATTCGCCCCCCCTTGGGCCTGGCCTCTATTAATACCGCGCCAATATCTCTTTAACTCCCGCCACCAGCGCATCACGCCTGACGCTCATTTGCGCCGGTTGATCTTCGCGCCATTTTTTATTGTCGTCAATCTCGCCTGATAAAGCCTTGCCAAGGCGTAAATCTTTCAAAGTCACTTGCCCCTTGGCGCGCTCATCTTCGCCGACAATAATTGTCACCGGGCTCCCGCGCTTATCGGCATATTTAAGCTGCGCTTTTAGCCCCGAGCCACCAAGATAAACCTCGGCGCGAATGCCAGAAGCGCGCAGTTCTGCCGCCATCTGCTGATAGTCTGCCATAAAACCCTTATCCATCACCAGCACCACAACCGGGGCGAGCCATTGGCTTTCAGCCTGCCCGCGCGCCTGCAATGCCGCCAGCAGTCGCGAAACACCGATGGAAACCCCAACCGCCGGAACCTCAACGCCCTTGAACCGCTTGACAAGATCATCATAACGCCCGCCACCGCCGACCGAGCCAAACTGAATCTTGCGGCCTTTATCGTCGAGCACATCAAAGGTCAAATCCGCCTCAAATACCGGCCCGGTATAATATTCAAGCCCCCGCACCACGGCGAGATCAATCTTGCAACGGCTCTCATCAAAACCAAGTCGGCCCAACATCTCCCCCATGGCCTGCAATTCAGAAATGCCTTCGCGCCCGACCTCAGAAGCGCCAAGCAAATCAGAAAGCCCCTCCATGGTCGCGCCATTATCCGCGCCAGTCGCCTGCAAGAAAGCGACCACCATATCCGTCTGGCCGTCGCTCAGTTCCGCACCCTTGGTATAATCGCCGCTCTCATCCTTGCGGCCCTTGCCCAGTAATAAACGCACACCTTCGGCGCCAAATTTATCAAACTTGTCCATGGCCCGCAAAACCCCCAGACGCTGGGTGGCAAAACCCTCCCCGGCCAATCCCGCCACTTCCAGCAAGCCATTCATCACCTTGCGATTGGAAATGCGAATGACATAATCACCGCGCGGCACTCCGGCGGCCTCCACCGCTTCGGCAAACATGGCGCAAATTTCCGCATCGGCAAAAGGCGCGGGCGCACCAACGCTATCCGCATCAAACTGGGTAAATTCCCGATAGCGCCCCGGCCCCGGCTTTTCATTGCGCCATACGCTGCCCACCTGATAGCGGCGAAACGGCTTTACCAGCCCGTCATAATTCTCCGCCACAAAGCGCGCCAGCGGCGCCGTCAGATCATAGCGCAAGCTCATCCATTGATCGTCATCATCGGTCAGCGAAAACACGCCCGCATTGGGGCGGTCCGTATCCGGCAGAAATTTGCCCAAAGCATCACTATATTCAAAAGCAGGCGTCTCCAGCGGATCAAACCCCCAGGACGCATAAACCTCGGCAATCCGGCGCAGCATTGCCTGCTCGGCCAGAATTTCCTCGCCAAGACGATCACGAAACCCCCGCGGTTTGCGGGCTTTGGGACGAAAGGTTTTTTGCTTCTTGGCCATTCAATATTTCTTTCTCAGCAACAAACCACAGGCTTAGCCAATACCGCAAAGCCGGGCAAGCGGGCTAATCTCTGGCGGGCTCATAATCGCACCGCTCAACGATTTCGAGAAACATATCCCGCAAACGGTTCTGGATGGGAACTTCCGCAAAATGCGCCATCTTATGATGATGGGCACAAACCGTCACCAAATTCCATAAACTATCCTCGCCCCCCTCAAATAATGGTATTATATGGTGGACCTCAATATAGGGGTTCCCATCCGGCTTGACGAAGTGATTATCGCATTTTGGATAAAGACATTGATGGCCATAGCGCTCTTTGGCGGCTGTCACCCAACCACGATTACGGGCATAAGTTTCGTGAAGATATTCGACTTTGTGCGAGGGCTTTTTATTGATAAGCCGCCTGATATGCTTCGGAACCTCGCCTTTTAAGGCAGTCCTTTTTGATAGGGTATAAATGCCTCTATCATTAAAGGTGATTTTCCCCTCATCACGCAATTCCTGTAATATGCGACTAACCGTCTGTTCAGGCGTTTTTGCAGCAGGGCTGAAATTGCGAATAGCTTCAGCTTTTCTATCCAAAAGAAGCTGTCGATCAAAACTTCGCATACCCTGTTCATTACATAAGTCTATAATTTGTCGATAAATAAAAGGGCGCCATTTCTTGGGGGCAGTTTTATCAAATCTTGGAGCCGTTTCGGCAAATGCCACATCTTCATAGGACTGTCTAATCAGTGACATGATGTAATCTATATCTTCCGGTTCAGAGATATAAACACGCCTATCCATCGTAAATCCCGGATTTGCCAAAGTCTCTACCCTTTTTTTGGGGTCGAGATAAATTTTTGGCCTTAGGTGAATCTTTAACCTGTCCGACAGGAAATGAATTTCCGCAAAATTATTTTTTGCTTTATACCTGACCAATAAACGAACGGCGCGCTCTTCAATTCGATCATCATAACGCAGAATCCGATTTCTCAATTCATTGAATATCTGCCTACATTGATCATTTGTTTTACTCAAGTGATGCTCTACCAAGTATGGATTTGCTTCAGTCATGGTCACGCTCCCGCTTTAGTCGCTTGATCTATCATCGACTAATTCCTGCACATCACTTCATCTGGAAATATAAGGCAAGCTGATAAAGGCGCAAAATCTATCCCCTTATTGCCTTCCCCTGCCCGCCCGCCTATAAG
>WFQB01000112.1 GCA_015487305.1 Parvularculaceae bacterium
CCCAAGCATTGAAAGCAAAAAACCTGCCGTAAAGAGGGCTGCAACAACAAAAACCTCTGAAAAAACTGCGGAAAAAACTACTAGCAAGGCCAGCGAAAAGAAAAGCACCAAATCTTCTGGTCGCAAAACAGCAACGAAAAAAGCGGCCACGAAAAAACCGGCTAGCAAAAAAGCAGCTACGAAGAAAACTGCTGTTAAGAAAACCACTGCGAAAAAAGTCGTCACAAAAAGCAAGAAAGACAATAGCTCTCCCGCGGCCAGTGAAGAGGCTCATGAAGATAAAACCGCCCAGCCCTCCCCCCAGCCCTCCCAAGAACCAGAGCAGGCTTTAAGCCATCAAACCAAAGAAGCTGACATTCCAGAGGCAGGTCTGTTATTGGGCGGTAGCCTCGCCGAACCGGTTGAACGCCCCACCCCTGCTGAAGATGTAAAAGACGACAAGCCCGAAGATGGCATTTTTGTTGATACAACAGCTGACCCGGAATCACAAAACGACACGGATAAAAGCCACAGCATTACCATTGGCGAGAAGACAGATGCTTCTGATGTACCGGCTATTGCCGCCATGGATGATGAGATTGTTCTTGATGAGATACCTGAAACCCAAGCCATTTCTGTTGAATTGCTGGAAGATGAGGAATGTCCACCGCTTGAAGCTTTGAGCGGGGACGATGCCAAAAGCGAAGATGAAATCCATGAGCAATTCTTCAAAGAGGCCAGCGAATTGCCCCATGATCTGGAAACCGACCCCGGCGATGTTAACGGTCTTGATAAGGCGCTTTTAGAGGTTGGGCTGCGTGATTTGGCCGCTCCGGCGGATAGAAGACGATCAAAAAGACGCAAGAATTTTTTACAAAAGCGCTATCGCATACGCGTGACCGGATTTTGGCCGGAAAGCTGGAAGGAAAAATGGGCGGCTGACAAAGCCGAAAAAGATGGCTTCTCTCTTAGCGAGGACTAAAGCGTGGACTAAAACGCCCCAAGGCAAATAGCGGGTCAGTTTTCTTTTCTTCCAATATCAAATCTCCCATAATTTCTGCGGATTTTGGTGCCAGCAGCACACCATTGCGGTAATGGCCTGCGGCGTAATAAAGATTTTCCAATTGACCGGATTGATCAAGAATGGGGGCATGGTCTTCAATGCCGGGGCGTATACCTGCCCAGGCACGGATGCGTTTTAGGCCAGACAAGCCCGGTAATATTTTTTCTGCCCGCAGCAATAAGTCTTTTAATTGTCCCTCATCAAGATCGAGATCATCGCGGTCCGGCTCTTCGGTGGCCCCAACCAGCAGGCTGTTATCGCCTTTTAAGCAGATATAGCATTTATCCCCGCGCAGGACCTTGGGGCCTTTATACTGAGCAAAGCTGACTTCAGGCGGTGCGGTCAGCAATAATGCCTGACCTTTGACCGGATAGATTGGGCAAGGGAAATTTTCCTGCCATATTTTTTTAGTTGTCGCGCCGGTGGCGAGAATTATTTTTTTTGCTGCAATGCTCCGATTGTCCGACAGATGGACAGAAATGACCCTTCCGGATTTTTTTTTCAGGACTGCAACGGAAATATGACTGCGAATAAGGCCACCGGAATTGGTAATGGCTTCAGCCAGAATATTGCAAGTTTGGCGCGGGGCTATTTGTCCCTCGCCTTTAGCCAACAGGCCTTTTGTTAAATTTTTTACGGTGTTTTTTGTCTCACCGCCCGCAAGATTGGCAAGAAGGTCTGCCGGATGCTCCTGCCATGAGAGATCTTGCGCTTTTGCCAATGCGTTTAATTGGCTGACAAACGCGCTTTGGCCTGCGCCTTCAGAAAAATCAGGCAGGGCAATAGCACCGGATAGATCAAGGCCGATAGAGCGGCCTGTTTCATGGTGTAATTTTTTCTCCAAACCCTGCCATGCGATAAGGCTTTCATCAGCAATTTTTTTTAAATTTTGTTTGGTTGTCGAAGGCCAATGCAGGGTTTCAAAAACTGGCGTTACCATGCCCGCCGAAGCGCCGCTTGCCCCATCGCCAATATCTCCCGCGCAAACAAGCACTGTTTTGGCCCCGCGCTTTTGCAACGCAAAGGCAAGAGCAAGGCCGATAATACCGGCCCCGATGATGAGGATATCCGCTTTTGGCGGGAGGTTTGTTTGGCGATAATCCATGGGCGCTTCTCACCCATGGGGAGTTACGGGGTTTACGGACGTTTGTCGAGAAAGAGCCGCGTCTTTTCCCGCGAGCCTGCCGAAGAGCCAAAATAGAAATTGACCACCGCCGCCGTCATGGTTGCCAGCGCCCCAAGCAGGATTGAAAACTCAGTTTCATAGCCGCTGGGAATGGGCAGTAGGAACATAAAGGCCAGCACCAGAAAAAATCCGACCACAATCGACGCACCGAGGATTTTTGGCATTTTGTCATCCATATCAAGCTGGCGCTGGCGGGCATTGGCGCGGTCTGCGGCGGCAATTTCTTCTGCCCGTTCCTGAGCCTGCCACAAATTTTGGTAAAATTCCGCTTCGGCCTCTGCCAGTTTCAGGGCCAGACTTGGTGACATTTTTTCCACGGCCTTTTCCACAATCTCTTCGCTCACTTGTTTTTCACCAAAGATTGCTTTTTTTACCGCCTCAATGGCCGCCCCCGCCAATGGCCCGCCCAAAGCTTCGGCAATACCCGGCGCAGCCTCGACAATCGCCCGGCCTATGCGGCGGCGGCGCTGTTTTTGTGGATTTTCTTTTGGTGTTTTGCGGGTCGGGCTTGGTTTTGGGGGTGTCTTCTTCATAGGCGCTGGCTCCTGATTTGAGAGTTTGGAGCCTATTATCGGGGTGGATTAACCGACGGGGATAGATTTATTGGCGCCTCCGCTGTTTTCTCATTGCCATCCTTCGAGGCTCGACTATGTCGAGCACCTCAGGATGAGTCCTGAAAATATTTTCAAGTTTTCCCCTTCTTGCCGGGGAAAAAGGGTGGATTAGCCGTGGATAGAGGGAGAGTTGTGGAAATTGTTGATATTTCTGTGGAAAACCATGGGGAAGCTTTGGGGATAATTTGGCGATAATCTGGGGATAAGGTGGGATTATTTGGGGAAAATAGTCTCCCCGCAGCCCGCCCTAATGCAGATCCGTGGGGCAGCAAGCCGATTTCGCAGACCAATAGCCCTATTGGCAGCGCATAAATAATCCGCCGGACTGATTGCACTTTCAAACCAATCACTTCAGATTCCCAAATATTAGTCGAAAACAGGTCTGCAGTTCATGGAAATATGGGTATTATCCCTTGGGCTGGGCATGGCGGTGCTTTGCATTGGTCTGCTCGCACGCGTCGGGATTCTTGAAAGCCTGAATCAGCGCCCGGCAATGGTCTTGTCGGTGGCGGTTGTCGGCGGCATGGCCTGGGGCTGGATGAGCCTGCCCGTGGCCAATGCCCAATTCACCTCCCATCTGGCCGATCTTGGTCTGGCGGCTTTGGTGTTTAGCGCCGGATTACAGTTTCGCCTGACCCGTATTCGTAAAATCTCTCCAGTAGCTTTCACCCTCGCCTTTTTTGCCAGCCCGCTTTTTCTCGCCATGACCGCACCATCGGCTTTTGTACTTATTCAGGGGCTAACCCTGACCTCGGCAATTATTCTCGCCGCCGCCCTAATGCTGAACGGCTCGGTGCTGGAGCGCCGCGCTGTCACCAATAGCGCCTCCCCGGCAACCATTAAAAAAGCAATCTCGCTGGAAAGCGCCGCGGCCTTGGCCCTTGGAGTACCGCTGGCCTTGATTATCGAAGCCACGGCGAAAATGCCGCAATATCTTGATCAGCTTTGGATGAGCGCGCCAATTTGGGAAGCGCCTTTTGGCCTTGCGGTTGGCGGCGCTCTCGGGCTGGTGCTTGGTCGCTTGCGCCATCGCAAAATGGTTCGGGAAAACCCCGATCAGGCGATATTAGAACTCGCCATTGCCGCTGGGTTATTATTTATCTTGCTGCCCTTTATCCATGGCAGCGCGATTATTGGCGTTGGGGCTTTGTCTTTGTTCTGGACCGAGGAAGCGCAATTTGGCGAGGCCTTCAAGCGCGGCATAAGACGGCGGGTGGAAATGCTGGTCGTGCCTGTTGCCTATGTTGTGTTCGGTTTTGCCTTGGGGCCACGGCTTTTGGATGCTGATGCGCTGGTGATTGTGTTTATTATCGCAGCGGTTACGATTTTGCGGGTGTTCCCGCGCATGGTCCTGTTGCAACGCCATGACATTCCCAAAGATCATAAAGCCTTTATCGCATGGTTTGGCGGCGCCCCCGGTGTCGCCACCGCTTTGTTTCTTTTGCACCTCATGGGCTCGACGGCGATTGTCGATCAGGAACCCGTCTTGGTGATTGGCATTAGCGCTGTCTTTGTTTCAGTGCTGGCCACCCGCATCAGCGCCAAACCCTTGGCCAATCATTTTGCCCGACAAGCACGGATTTCCATGAAGCGCCGTTGGTATCAGAAGCGAGAGGCTTGAGGGAGTTTTTAGGGAGTAGCGAATAGTAAGAAGTTTTTTGTAGACGCTTGGACAGCACCCGGAATGACTACTCCCTACTCCCTACGCCCTACTCGCTAGCCACTTTCGCCTGCAGGCGTACGCGGACGAGTTTTTGTTCGTGAATGGCGACGATGCGGTCCATTTTTGCCGCCAGCGTGCGGTCATGGGTGGCGATTAAAGCTGCCAGCCCCTGCTCGCGCACCACTTGCAGCAATTGTTCGAACACCAGAGATGATGTTTTAACATCAAGATTACCGGTCGGTTCGTCGGCCAATAGCAGGCCGGGCCTATTGGCCAGAGCGCGGGCCATGGCGACCCGTTGTTTTTCGCCGCCCGACAAAGCCGCCGGCTGATGGCTCAGGCGCTCCCCAAGGCCCAATTTTTCCAGCATTTCTTTGGCATTGGCTTCGGCTTCAGCCAGAGTTTTCCCAGCAATCATTTGCGGCAGGGCGACATTTCTAAGCGCCGAAAATTCCGGCAGCAAATGGTGAAACTGATAGACAAAACCGATATGACTGCGGCGCAAAGACGTGCGCTCGCCTTCACCCAGCTTTGTGGTCGCTTCGCCATTAATGTAAATTTCGCCCGCATCCGGTTTTTCAAGTAATCCCGCAAGATGCAAAAGTGTTGATTTGCCGGACCCCGAAGGTCCAAGCAGAGCAACAATCTCCCCCGGCATGATACCGAAATTGGCTTTGTTGAGAATAACAAGATCATCGCTAAAGGCGCGGCGCACATTGCGCAAAGCAAGCGCCGGGGTCAGGCTTTTATACTCATTACTCATAGCGCAAAGCCTCCACCGGATCGAGGCGCGAGGCACGCCATGCCGGATAAAGCGTTGCAATGCAGGACAGGGTAATCGCCATCACCACAACAAACATAATCTCGCTTAACTGCATTTGTGCAGGCATTTCATCAAACAGATAAATTTCCGCACTGAACAAATCAATACCAAGCCTTTTTGATAAAAACTTTTCAATGGCGCCAATATTGAGGCTGAACAAAGCCCCAAGAACAACCCCCGTAATCGTGCCCGCAACAGAAACCAAGGCCCCAGATAAAAAGAATATCCGCATCACCGATCCATTGGTGGTTCCCATGGTTTTCAAAATCGCAATATCGGACATTTTGTCTTTGACCATCATGATAAGCCCCATGGCAATCAACATCGACGCCACCAACATGATGAAAGAAACAATCACCCGCATCATGCCGCGCTCGACTTGCAAAGCGTTATAATAGGCCGAATTTAATTGCTGCCATGTAAGGCCCGAATGACCCGGCCCGGCGGCAAGCATGAGATCTTCGACCATGTCATCAATTTGCTCGGGGGTTTCAACGCGCACATCAATAAAATCTGCCCCATTGCGGCGATTGAAAAATAATTGCGCCTGCTCAAATGGCATGAACACAAACAGCTCATCAAATTGCGAATTGCCAATATGGAAGACACCGATAATTTCATAAAACTTGCTGCGTGGTGTGGTGCCAAAAGGGGTTTCAGCCCCTTGCGCTGAAATCAACCGCACCTGATCACCAACCCCGGCATAAAGCTTGCGCGAAAGACCGGAGGAAATGATGATTTTTTTACCGCCAAACTTACCTTCCCCATAGCCCTCTAAAGAGCCGGAAACCAGATGCTCCGGCCCGGTAATAAAATCAAGTTCTTTTAGCGCCTTAAGCGGCACCCCTTGCACAAAAGCGGCCCCTTCCCCATTGGCCGTGCTGGCATAAGAAAAAGAAGCCACAGTTGGGGTTGCCGAAATGACGCCCGGCACCTGACGCACGGCCTCGGCAGTTTTTTCGGCATCTGACAAAGGCGTGCCAAAGGAAGAAGTAATCTGGAAATGTGGGTTCACCC
>WFQB01000113.1 GCA_015487305.1 Parvularculaceae bacterium
GCCAAAGCCAAAGCCAAAGCCAAAGCCAAAGCCAAAGCCAAAGCCAAAGCCAAAGCCAAAGCCAAAGCCAAAGCCAAAGCCAAAGCCAAAGCCAAATATTTGTCCGGGACATTCCTCGCTCGGGGAGCTTGAGAATAAGGAAAAAGCAGTGATGCAAAGAGCGCGAACAATTGAAGCCAAAGAAAAGCGCCGCGAGGCTTTGCTGGCGGCGGCGCTTGATGAATTTATTGAAAAAGGGTTTGCCCCGGCGCGCATGGATGACATCGCCAAAAGAGCAGGTCTCTCCAAGGGCACCCTCTATCTTTATTTCGATAGCAAGGATGCGCTGTTTGAATCTCTGGTCACCACCCATGCTTTGCCCAATGTCGAGAAAATGGAACAGGTGCTGGCGCAATTTGACGGTTTTCGCCCGGCGCTGGACGCCTTGATGACCATGGCCCCGCATCTCATTCGCAACACTGACATGCCGCGATTGATGAAAGTGCTGATTGCAAATTCATCGGCCTTTCCTGAAACGGTCCTCGCTTACCGGCAACAGGTTATTGATCGGGTTTTGGCGCTCATAACAAAACTGATTGAGCGCGGTCAGGCAAGTGGCGAGGTGCATTGCGAAGATGCGGGTTTAACCGCAAGGCTGGTAATCGCCCCGATTGTCATGTCGGGTATCTGGCACATGGTTTTTGCCCAAACTGAGGGCGGGGCGTTTGATATGGACAAATTATTCCTCTTGCATGGTCGCTATTTACAAGCGGCCCTGCTGGAGCATGGAGGCGCATCATGAAAACTTTTGTTTCAAGCGCATTGTTTTTGCCGCTTTTGTTTTTGGTGGCTTGCGCCAACCCGTCAGAGCAGAACAGCTATACTGGTTATGTGGAAGTGAAATATCGCTATATCGCCGCCGAACAGGCTGGACGGATTTTAATCGAACCGGTTAAAGAGGGTGATCAGGTCGTAAGGGGTGATTTATTATTCCGCCTTGATGCGCAAGCACAAGAAGCGCAATTGGCGCGACTGGAAGCACAGGTGGCACAGGCTGCCGCTGGGGTGAGTGACCTTAGCACTGGGGCAAGACCGGAAGAGATGAAAGCTCTAGAGGCGCGGTTAAACGAAGCGCAAGCACGTTTTGCGCAGGCGCGTTCTGATCGTGATCGCCATATGGCACTGGTGGAGCAAGAGCTGGAGCCGCAAGCGGTGGCCGACAAGGTGCAAGCAGAATATCGGGCCGCCAGAGCGCGGCTGCGGGCTGCCGAAGAAGCGATTAACATTGCGCGCCTTGGCGGGCGCGAAGGACAGGTGAGCGCCGCTCGCGCCGCATTGGAGGCGGCGCGCAAGGCGGCCGATGAAGCGCGCTATCGTCTGGCGCAACGTTCGGTCAGTGCGCCGGTTAATGCCAGCGTTGAAGAAATTTATTATCGCCCCGGCGAGATTGTTGGTGCCGGTCGTCCGGTCATGGCGCTCTTGCCGGAAGACGCCATGGTTGTGCGGTTTTTTGTTTCACAAAAAGCGTTGCCGGGCTTTTCCCTTGGGCAGGAATTGCAGATCAAAGCTGATGGTCTGGACCAGCCGATAATAGCAAAGATAAGCTATATAGCCCCAAGGGCGGAGTTTACCCCGCCAGTGATTTACAGCGCCGATAGTCGCGAGCCATTGGTATTTTTGATTGAGGCGATACCGGCAACACAACAGGGTCTGCATGCAGGATTACCCGTGGATGTGGCGTTATGAATACGGGTTTTGCCATAGATGTTCGCGACTTGACCAAAAAGTTTGGCGATAAGCTGGCGGTGGATAATGTGGATATTCAAATGCCGAAAGGGCAGGTCTGGGGCTTTCTTGGGCCTAATGGTTCCGGCAAGACCACAACCATTCGCATGATTTGCGGGCTTCTTAGCCCAAGCAGCGGAGAGGGCACTTGTCTTGGTTATGATATTGCCAGCGAGGCGAGGTCCATAAAATTGCAAACCGGCTATATGACCCAGAAATTTTCTTTCTGGAGCGACCTTACCATTCGCGAAAATCTCGATTTTGTAGCGCGGCTTTATCAAATGCCGGATCGGCTGCAAGTGGTGGAAGAAACTCTGGAAACCTTGGGGCTCACCCATCGGCAAAACCAACTGGCCGGGGCTTTGTCGGGTGGATGGAAGCAACGTCTCGCATTGGCGGCGGTGACCATGCACAAGCCAAGATTGCTGTTGTTGGATGAACCAACCGCCGGGGTCGATCCGCAGGCGCGGCGGGATTTCTGGGATGAAATTCATCGCTTGTCTTTGCAGGGGCTCACGGTTCTGGTTTCAACCCATTATATGGATGAGGCGGAGCGCTGTGATAAGATTGTTTATCTCGCCCATGGTCAAAAAATTACAGAAGGGCGGGTGCAGAATATTATCCGGCAATCAGGGCTAATCACCTTTCGCGGCGAAGGGGAGGGCGTGCGCCAGATTGCCGAAGCCATTAAGCAAAGTCCGGGGGTTGAGTATGTCGCCTATTTTGGTGCGGCTTTGCATATTAGTGGTCATGATCGTGCAGCGCTGGAGCGGGCGATTGGGCAATTTTCTGAAAATAATGCCAAATGGCAGGCAGTGCCCCCAAGTCTGGAGGATGTGTTCATTTCCATGATGGGGGCCGCAGGCCAGGATAAAAGGTTTGCCTCATGAGTGCTTTTGCAACATCCCTGTCGCGCATTGGGGCTATTTTCTTCAAAGAGATGATCCAGATGCGCCGTGATCGGCTGACTTTGGGAATGATGTTTATCATTCCGATCATCCAACTCATTCTGTTTGGTTATGCGATTAATGTGAATCCCAAAAATCTACCCACGGCGGTGCATGTGGAAGATGCCTCGCCCATTGCGCGGACCTTATTGCAGGGGCTGGAAAGCTCTGGCTATTTTGATATCAAATTACAAACCCAAGACCCGGCAGAGGCCGATGACTGGCTGGCGCGGGGGAAGGTTGCCTTTATCATCGCCATTCCGGCAGATTTTAGCGAAAAACTCATTCGCGGTGAGCGCCCGCAAGTTCTAATCGAGGCCGATGCTACCGATCCGGCGGCAGCCTCTAATGCGATTGCGCAGGCGGAAAAGATTTTCGAGCTGGCGCTGCGCCATGATTTAAAAGGCCCATTGGCAAACCTCAATGCAGCCCCGCCGCCTTTCGATCTGGTGCTGCATTCGCGCTATAATCCTGAAGCTATCACCCAGTTCAATATTGTCCCCGGCTTGTTGGGGGTGATCCTGACTATGACTTTGGTGATGATTACCTCGATTGCCATGACCAGAGAGACCGAGCGCGGCACTCTGGAGAACCTGCTGGCCATGCCATCGCTCGCCTATGAGGTGATGATTGGCAAAATCATGCCCTATGTGACGGTGGGTCTGTTGCAGACGACAATCATATTATTTGCCTCAAAAATCCTGTTTGGGGTGCCTTTCCAAGGCAGTCTGATGGTGCTGGCTTTGGCGGTAGGGCTGTTTGTGGTGGCCAATCTGGCCCTTGGTTTTACCTTTTCGACTCTGGTGAAGACCCAGATGCAGGCCATGCAACTGACATTTTTCTTCTTTTTGCCCTCCATGCTGCTATCGGGCTTTATGTTTCCGTTTCGGGGCATGCCGGAATGGGCGCAGGGGCTGGGGCAGGCCCTGCCTTTGACCCATTTTCTGCGTATTGTCCGGGGGGTGATGCTTAAGGGCGCGAGCCTTGAGCAACTCCATCAGGAATTTCTGGCCATTCTCATCTTCACTTTTGCCGTCGGCCTGCTGGCCATGGCCCGCTATCGCCGCACCCTTGACTAGGGGCAGGCGGGGAGCTAAAAGCCGCCCCTTGATTTATGACGGGTGACGCGAGAGCCGCCGTTGAAAGATGTGCGCCGGATAGGCCGGAGCACCGGGCTCGTGTCGTAAAAGGTGAAACTATGTCACGTCGCATCAATGCGAAATACAAGCTCGACCGCCGGGTCGGCGAAAATGTTTGGGGTCGCCCCAAATCTCCATTTAACAAGCGCGATTATAAGCCTGGCATGCACGGGGCAACCCGTCGTCAAGGCAAGCTGTCCGATTATGGTAATCAGCTGATGGCCAAGCAAAAGCTGAAAGGCTATTACGGTAATATTACCGAAAAGCAGTTTGAGCGCACTTATAACGAAGCTGATCGTCGCAAAGGCAACACGGCTGAAAATCTAATCGGTCTTTTGGAAAGCCGTCTTGATGCGGTTGTTTATCGCGCCAAATTTGTGCCAACTGTTTTTGCAGCGCGCCAATTTGTCAATCACGGCCATGTTAAGGTCAATGGCGTTAAAACCAATATTCCGTCTTATCGTCTAAAGCCCGGTGATGTGGTTGAAGTGCGTGAGCGTTCTAAAAATATGGCGCTGGTTCTTGAGGCTCTGCAATCTCCAGAGCGCGATATTCCTGATTATGTGGATGTTGACCCTAATAAAATGACAGCAACTTTTGTCCGTATTCCAGAATTTGCCGATGTGCCTTATCCGTGCAAGATGGAGCCAAATCTGGTGGTCGAATATTA
>WFQB01000114.1 GCA_015487305.1 Parvularculaceae bacterium
CCATTGAGGCGCTCAAAATCTGCTCGGAAAAAATCGCCTATCGTCAGGTTTCAAAAGTGCGCTGCATCGCAACCCAAGCCTGCCGTGGGGCAGACAATGGAGCAGAATTTCTACACCGCATAAAGCAAGCCACCGGCCTTAGCTTTGATATGATCTCAACTGAAGAAGAAGCGGCACTGGCGGTGCGCGGTTGTCATGATTTAATAGACGATAGTGTCGGCGCGGTTTTGGTGTTTGATATTGGCGGCGGCTCAACAGAATTGTCCTGGGTATTGCCAGCCAAAAGACGCCGCAAGCCATGGTCCGGCCCGCGCCGGGATGAACGCGCGCCAAAATTCATCACCTGGATGTCGATCCCTTATGGGGTCGTCAATGTATCAGAGCGTTTTGGCGGCACCATGACCCGCGAGACCTATGATGAAGTGGTCCATGAAATCGCCGACAAGATTCGCGCCTTTAACGGTGCTGACAGTTTGAAACCCCATTTCCAGTCGGGTAACGCCCATCTGCTCGGCACATCGGGCACGGTCACCAGCCTTGCCGGGCTGCATTTGAATCTGAAGCAATATAATCGGCAAAAAGTGGATGGCATCTGGCTTAGCGATAAGACAGCTCTTTCCATTTCCGAGCAATTACGCGCCATGAGTGAAGAAGAGCGCAATAACCAGCCCTGCATCGGCCGCGAGCGCGCTGATCTCGTCGTGCCCGGCTGTGCCATATTGGAAGCGATTATGATGGTCTGGCCAAGCGCTCGTATCCGGGTTGCCGATAGGGGCTTGCGCGAGGGGGTATTGGCAAGCCTGATGGAACAGGACCGCCGCGAGCGTGCCGCCAGAAAAGCGCGAAAAGAGCAATAAGGGCTAGAAAGGGAGTAGCTCTTATGTTCACCTCATCCTGAGCCTGTCGAAGGATGGGTGGGGGCGAGCTAAGAAGGGCGCTTGAAAACGGGTGAGGTCACGGCTATAGAACGCCATGGCGCATCCATCTGGCAAAAATGGCAAAAACAAACCGACCAAAAGGGCGGTCAAAAAACCTGCCAAAAAACCTATCAGAAAGCCCAAAACATTACCCAAACAAAGCGATGCAGCAATTGCCGGAACCGCCCTTGGCAAAGTGCCGGAAAAGCGCGGTCTGTCAAAAGCCCTGAAGGCCGATGCCGACCAGCTGGCGCGGCGCTCCTTGCACAAAAAGGTCAAAACTGCCCGTGGTCGCAAGCTGTCCTCAACCCTGTGGTTGGAGCGGCAATTAAACGACCCCTATGTGGCCCGCGCCAAGGCCGAGGGCTATCGCTCCCGCGCTGCCTATAAGCTGATCGAGATTGATGAGAAATATAAAATTCTGAAAAAAGGTGCCCGCGTGGTGGATCTGGGCGCGGCTCCCGGCGGCTGGTGTCAGGTGGCGTCAAAAAAAGTCGGTGCCAAGGGCCGCGTGGTTGGCATTGATTATCTGGAAATGCCGGCGATTGAAAATGTGCAATTACTGCAAATGGATTTTAACGACCCGGCCGCCCCTGATGCGTTAAAGAAAATGATTGCAGGCCCGGTGGATGTGGTGCTGTCAGACATGGCCGCACCCACCACCGGCCATAAACAGACCGATCATATGAGCATTATGGCCTTATGCGAAGCGGGGCTTGAATTTGCCGAAGAAGTGCTGGTGCCCGGCGGCGTCTATGTGGCCAAAACTTTTCAGGGCGGCGCAACCGGTGATTTGCTGGTGCGCCTCAAAAAACGGTTTACCAAAGTCACCCATTTCAAGCCAAAATCAAGCCGCGCCGATTCCGCAGAAATGTATGTGGTGGCTCAGGGGTTCAGAGGCGAGAGCCGAAGTGATTGAAGAAAAAGGTCAGAAAAATGAAAATTAGAGAAGCGCTCACCTTTGATGATGTTTTGCTGGAGCCGGGCCCGTCCGAAGTGCTGCCAAGTGAGGTCAATGTCGGCGCGCGCCTGACCAAAGAGATCACTCTCAATATTCCGGTCATCGCATCGGCCATGGACACGGTGACTGAGGCGGATATGGCGATTGCCATGGCGCAAAATGGCGGCATTGGCGTGCTGCATCGTAACTTATCGATTGAAGAACAGGCCGAGCATGTGCGCCGGGTCAAGCGCTATGAAAGTGGCATGGTGGTAAACCCCCTGACGCTGACCCCCGAAGACAGCCTGCGCAAGGCGCAGGAGATTATGCTGGAGCGCCAGATTAGCGGTTTTCCGGTGATTGAAAATGCCAATGCCAATGGCATCGGAAAATTGGTTGGTGTACTGACCAATCGCGATATGCGCTTTGCCACCAATCTTGACGCACCTGTGCGTAGCCTAATGACGGCGGTCGATCTTGTCACAGTCAAGCCGGGCGCGAGCATGGAAGAAGTGCAGGGGCTTTGTCATCGCCGCCGCATTGAGCGGGTGATTGTGGTTGATGATAATTATAATTGCGTCGGCCTCATCACGGTTAAAGATATGGAAAAATCGCAAGCCTTTCCTTTGGCCTGCAAGGATGATGCAGGGCGCTTGCGGGTGGCGGCGGCGTCGACCGTGGGTGATGGAGGCTTTGCAAGGGTCGAAGCGCTGATTGATGCGGGCGCCGATGTGATTGTCATTGACACTGCCCATGGCCATTCAAACAAGGTTATTGAACAAGTGGCGCGGATTAAAAAACTGTCCGGCGCGCCGCAGGTGATTGCTGGCAATATCGCCACCTATGAAGCGGCCAAGGCATTGGCAGAGGCAGGCGCAGACGCCCTCAAAGTCGGCATCGGTCCGGGCTCGATTTGCACAACCCGCATTGTCGCAGGCGTTGGCGTGCCGCAATTAACCGCAATTCTCGACACCGCCAGAGCCGGGCGCGAAGAGGGCGTGCCAATCATTGCCGATGGCGGGATTAAATTTTCCGGCGACATGGCAAAAGCGCTCGCCGCAGGGGCCGACACGGTGATGATAGGCTCGCTCTTGGCAGGCACTGACGAGGCCCCCGGCGAAGTATTTCTCTATCAGGGCCGTTCATATAAATCCTATCGCGGCATGGGCTCAATCACGGCGATGGCACAAGGCTCCGCCGATCGCTATTTCCAGTCTGACGTCAAAGAGCAAATGAAGCTGGTGCCCGAGGGGATTGAAGGCCGGGTCGCCTATAAGGGACCAATCTCGCCAATCCTGCATCAATTGGTCGGCGGCGTGCGGGCCTCCATGGGCTATGTGGGCGCGCCCAGCATTGGCGAATTTCAAACCCGCGCAAAATTCGTCCGCATCACCAATGCGGGCCTGCGCGAAAGCCATGTCCATGATGTCGCCATAACCCGCGAAGCCCCCAATTATCCAACGACGAATTAGCGAGTAGCGAGTAGCGAATAGGGAGTAGCGAGTAGAAAAACCCTCAATCCTTATCTGTGCTTGCCCGCCCGCCCCCGTCATCAACTCTGTTTATTTGGCATGATCTCATCTCTTCAAAATGTGTGTGTAATCACACATTTTGAAGAGATG
>WFQB01000115.1 GCA_015487305.1 Parvularculaceae bacterium
AATTTCACCTCTACACTCGGAATTCCACTATCCTCTCACATCCTCTAGTCTACCAGTTTTAGAGGCAGTTCCGGAGTTGAGCTCCGGGATTTCACCCCTCACTTAGCAAACCGCCTACATGCGCTTTACGCCCAGTAATTCCGAACAACGCTAGCCCCTTTCGTATTACCGCGGCTGCTGGCACGAAATTAGCCGGGGCTTCTTCTACGGTTACCGTCATTATCTTCACCGTTGAAAGAGTTTTACAACCCTAAGGCCTTCATCACTCACGCGGCATCGCTGGATCAGGCTTTCGCCCATTGTCCAATATTCCCCACTGCTGCCTCCCGTAGGAGTCTGGACCGTGTCTCAGTTCCAGTGTGGCTGATCATCCTCTCAGACCAGCTACTGATCGTAGTCTTGGTAGGCCATTACCCCACCAACAAACTAATCAGCCGCGGGCCCATCTAATAGCGATAAATCTTTCCCCAAAAGGGCGTATACGGTATTAGCATCAATTTCTCGAAGTTATTCCGTACTACTAGGTAGGTTCCCACGTGTTACGCACCCGTCTGCCACTCTCTCCGAAGAGATCGTTCGACTTGCATGTGTTAAGCGTGCCGCCAGCGTTCGTCCTGAGCCAGGATCAAACTCTCAAGTTGAGGTTTGATAACCCGTTCTCATCTTACTGACGTGTCACAAGACCAAAAATCTGAATAAACAGAGTTATGGTATTTTGTTGACTTCTTAAAAAGAAACATCAGCAAGATCGGGTTTCAAAGGTTGATGCTAAAAGCATCCGCCAGAAAACCGCCGCCCACGTTTCTCTTCCTCATTATTCAATTGTCAAAGAGCCGCAGCCAGTCTGGAAGAGATCTTCCACTTAACCACATATCAACCAACTAAAGTCGGCCAACAAAAAACGACGTTACCGAAGCCGCCCCTCACCTCATGTTCCAGTCCCTTAAAGCTTGCCCTTAAAGCATGCCCGAAAGCCCCGTTTTCTGCGATGTTGGCGACCACTTCGGTCGCGTCGGTGAAGCGGGTGTCTATAGACCTGACCACTTCGTGTCAACGGCTTTATTCGCTTTTTCTACGATTTTTTTTGAAGGCCGATTTTGGCCGCAAAAACCCGCAGAACTCAGGCCCGGAGATCAAGATTTCCGGCCAGCAACGAAACAAAAGCTGGTGAGGAGCAGAACATAGGGATGTGACCCCGACTGCGCAAGGGGGTTTAAGGAATTATTTGGTTAACAAAGCCTTAAAATACGCCTTTTTAGGGCATGTTTTTCCACAATCGGCCGAAAAGCCGGATGAAGCCCTCAAAGGCCGGAGCTAAGTTGGTCAATACGCGCCGCCAAAGCCAGAATTTCACGCAAAATTATAGCTGAAAAAGCATCAGCGCAGCCCTTGGGGCTGACAAAGACTCTCAACACCCCATCTCAGCCCCCTGCCGACAGACAGCCGAAAGCCCAGCCTATCCGGTTGCAATATAATCGCGCATGGCCGCAGCTTCCTGCTCGGACGCGTCCAGCTTGCGCTTGACCACATCACCAATGGAAATCAGCCCGGTTAGCTTGCCGCCCTCAATCACCGGCACGTGGCGAATACGCTTTTGTGTCATCAGGCTCATCAGGTCATCTACTGTGTGATCGCAAGAACAGGTCACTACTCGCGCCGTCATGCAGGAACTAACTGGCTTTTGCAAAAAACCAAGACTGTCCTTGGCGGTAGCTCGCACAACATCGCGCTCGGAAAGAATGCCGGTCACCGCGCCCTTACTGTCGGTCACGACAACAGCGCCAATATTTCTGGATCCGAGCAAATCAACAGCTTCACGCATAGAGGTTTCAGCTGAAACCGTATGCACTTCCCTGCCCTTGTCGGTTAATATTTGAGAAACTTTCATTGATCGACCTCCTTAGTTTGAAACGCATGGGAGACAGCGTGAAGTATACAATATTTACAACCCAAAGTCACATCATCCCAAAGTGACACATTTTTCGTGAGCAATTTCATAAAACTATTGCGTTTATTCGCCCTTTGCGTCTCTGGAAAGCATTTATTCACACAAAAACCGTAACGATACTGAACAGTTATGATTTGGAATTAACGACGATGACATGGGCGCTGCATAGCAGTTTAAAGACACTTGTTGACGAAGCGGTACGCACGGCTGATCGCCGCCGTACCCGCCGTATCGTTATGCCATTGAAAATTCGCTATCTGACAAAGACCCGCGAAGAACATCGTGGCCGCATTCTCAATATCTCCGCACGCGGCGCATTAATACGCGCCTTGCCCGGCACGTCCTACGGTGATCGCCTTGTTGTTTATATCGACAAGCTGGGGCGTTTTTCCGGAGAAGTTGTCCGTATAGAGCGCGATGGTTTTGCGATTAAATTTGACAGTAGAAAAAAACGAACAAACCGCACCGCTGATACGCTCACATGGCTAATCAATGGCGGCGAGAATGATTTTAACCGCCGCCGGGCGCAACGCATTCGTCAAAACAAATCAGCGATTGCAATTTTGCCCGATGGCAGTCAGCGCCCCTGTCGAATTTTGGATATTTCCATGACCGGCGCGTCTTTGGCGATAACCCCCAAACCGGTTATCGGCACACAGCTTAAAGTTGGTCGTATGCGCGCTGAAGTTATGCGCCATCACGACAAAGGTATCGGCGTACAATTTCTTCAACCCCAATCCCAAAAATCTCAATCCAGCGCGATTTCTTAAAAGACGGAAACCCTTCTCATGCTTTCAACTGATAATTGGTGTATCAAAGTCGCCCAACGCATTTACGGCCCTTACACGGTTGCCCAGCTTGAAGATTTCGCCCGTGAAGGGCGCCTGACTTCTTCTTCCTTGCTCGCCCCTGCCGGCGGCACAAGCTGGCGCGCCGCCCGTCATTATCCTGCCTTCCAAGCCATGCTGAATGACAAAGCCAAGCAGCGCAAAAAAGGCTTTGGCAAAAATGTCGGCAATAACAGCGCTTATGAAGAAGGCAGTGTTGTTAATTTCATTATCATTTTTGACGTCATCAGCGGTTCAGCCAGTCGCCTCGAAACCGTTATTCGTGGCATCGGACCTGCCTTTCGCATCACAGATAATGTCTGGACCGTGCAATCGGATTTATCAGTGATGGGGGTTAAAAACGAAATCATCCCCCATCTTCAGGTTCGCGAAAGCGTGTTCATTATTGACTGTCAACGCGGGCGCAGCACTTGGCAAAACTTCTTACCCGAAGCCCATGCCAAGCTGACCAAGGCATGGCTCAGCGTCGGCGTTAAAGCCAATGCTTAAAGAGGGTTTCGCGCGCCCTCGCTAAAGCTTCGCCTCGCTATAGATATCCATAACATTTTTCTTGAAAACCTCTCTGGTGAAACGGCCCTGATAAGCGCGCAGCCCATTGGCGATGAGCGCCTCCTGTAAATTACCATCACCGATAAGCCGGTTGATGGCCCGCGCCAGACCACGCGCATCATCAATATCAACCAGCAGCCCGTTCTCCTCATGGCTGACATAGGCCTTGGGCCCAGCCGCCCTTGCCGCAATCAGCGGCTTTTGCGTCCCCCATGCCTCCACGACTACCGCACCGAAGGGCTCATAGCGGGACGGGAAGACACAGATGTCACATGTCGCCAGCAAGGCCTCGCGATCATTGCGCCAGCCGAGAAAGCGAACGCGATCTTGTAATTTCAGCGCCCGCATTTGCGCTTTTAACTCCTGCTCCAATGGCCCGGCTCCGGCAATCCATAAATAGGCATCGGGAACATCCCGCATGGCCTGCAGCAGAATATCCAAACCCTTTTTTGTGTGCAGCCGCGACAGTGATAATAGCAAAGGAACATCATAAGGCGTTGTAAACTCGGCCCGATCCAAAGGCGCTCCCTTCTCAAATTCGGCATAGATATGCAGCAGAAACACTTTGTCAGCCGGCACGCCACAGCGCACAATATGATCGACAATATCCTGCGTTACCGCTACATGATATTGGCAGTTCTTAAACCGCTTCGGCTTGTAATACCCCCCGTACCAGCCAATATTCACATGCGCGCCTTTTTGCGAAAAAGTTCCCGCACGGCCCATCCAGTGATGAACAATATCAGGCTTGAAGTCCTGAATATGTTTTTTGATTTTCTGTTTGGTCGGATAGCGCCAACTTTTACCAAAGGATGCCTTCTCCAGTACAATGCCACGGCTTTCAATGGTTTTTATCTTGTGAGCATTATTGCCACGGGTAATAACGCGCTGCTCAACGCCCAGTTCATCAATCGCTTTTATTGCATCAACAAAAAATGTCTCCGCCCCGCCAACGGGACCACCAGCCATCATTTGTAAAATTTTCATGTGTTTTCACCTTGAGAGATAATGCAGAAAAATTGCCAAATATCAGGTCGGGTTTCAGGCGCTCCTACTCACGAAATTTCCGACCCGCACTTTTGGTTGCGACCACCTGAATTTCAATGCAAAGGCTCGACAGATGGCGTCCAATCCGGCGGTTCATCTGCCAGAACCATTCGCTGTTCTCTAAAGGCCGCAACACACCGCCGGACATGATGCGAAACCCGCGAGCCGTGATAATCTCTAGATCGGAAAAACGCTTTAATTCGGAAATGAAATGCCGTTGGGAAAAGGCCTGCACATGCCCGCGCTGTTTCTTGCGCCGGGTCAGGCGGTCAAGCATCGGCACTACGTGACGGCGCACCAGATGCAAGCCATCGGGGAAAATCGGCACACCGATAATCGCCAGACCACCGGGCTTGAGCACCCGTGACAATGTTGCCATGGCCGTTTCATAACTCGGCAAATGCTCAATCACCTGTTCGCAGATAACAACATCAAAGCCCGCATCAGGCAGCTCCGGATAGCCTTCCTGAAAGTCACCCATGACCAAATCCCAGTCATCAGGGTTTTCAAGCTCCGGATTAAGAAACAGATCTGCGCCCGTATAGCTGATTGCCCCGTGGACATCCACGAGATCAAGATATTTGCGGGTGACGCCATTCTGGCAGCCAATATCCAGCAGTTTGATGGAATTACGCAGGCGTTGGCCACCGGGCTCAAAAGCTTCGGGAAACCAGTCCCGCACCGTAAGGGCAATTTCAAAATAGCGCGCCTGCCGCAGAGAATAGGTATGTGGTCGTCTCGTATCAACACCAAAGGCTTTGCCATTGCGACAAATATATGGTGCCCATAATCGATCCATTTTTTTTCCTCTTTTTTCTGCCATGGGTTGCCGACACCATGGCGAGAGAGGAAATGGTTCAAAATCCACTTTATGTAGGATGATCGCATTTCATCTGATAGCCCTTGCAAACGCTGCATCTGCCCCCGCATTGCAACCGACTTTGCGGGGTCTTTCCTCCTTTTGTAGGATGGCTGGAATTGCGCGCAGGCTTATGATAGCCAAAAGGTGATAGCCAAAAGGCGGGTTCACCAATTAAACCTGCAGAATATTCACGCCGTCAGGGAGTTTTTTATGCGCAGAATTTTTATTACCGGCCTGTTAGCTGCACTGCTTTTGGCGACACCTTTGGTGATTGAACTCCTCGCTGGCGAGGAAAGCTTCGGCCCGGTCGGGCTTGCACTTGATATTCTGGAATTGCTTATTTTTGCCGCCACCATCGCGGCGGTTTCACTTCTGACAATGGAAACGCGCAATATCAAACGCGATCAGGGATTGCTGTTTCAAAATCTGAATGAAACCCATGCGGAAAATATGGAATGGCGAAAGGCCTCCAAAGCACAAATTGATGGCTTTCGCGGCGCCGTACAAAACCAGTTTGACGAATGGGGGCTGACAAAAGCCGAACAGGATATCACTAGCCTTATCTTAAAGGGCTGTTCCCACAAGCAAATCGCCGAGATTCGCCGATCCACGGTAGCAACCGTGCGACAACAGGCACAATCAATCTATAGAAAGTCAAAGCTGAAAAACCGTTCAGAACTTGCCGCCTATTTCCTCGATGCCATATTGGAGCCGGGGCCAATTGCCAATGGAGCCAGTAATCTGCAAGAGGACGACGTTTTAACGCTTCGTTAACCCTTTAAAATTTTATCCAAAAAATCTCGCTTTGTCCCTCGCCAAATAAAACGAACACTATAGGCTCACGAGCTGTAAGTTCGTAAATTCGGTCAAGAGATGTGCTGACGGGTATTGTTTTTTTCATACGCCCCATTTTGCACCCCCCAGTAAATATCGGGGTTATCACAGC
>WFQB01000116.1 GCA_015487305.1 Parvularculaceae bacterium
CCGCATCAACATTCTTGCCGTCAACAAAACCGATCTGCTTGGTCTGCTTGCTGGCAATCGTCGTACGCCCGGGCAATGTATAAAGATAATTATCACCAATGCGCTCAACATCACCGGCTTCAGTGCCAGCGCTGCGTCGTGAACCACGATTGGCGCTGTTGGAATTTACATTACCAGCCACCAATTGGGTTTTGACATTCTCAAAGGTTGTATTGGTCAGATTGCCGAGGGTCGCCCAGCCCTGCAAATCCATTTTGCCGGCATTTTCGTCAAACAATAAAACATAATCCGCGCGCCAGCTAAGACCGGAGGTCAAATAGGTCAGCTTGGCATCGCGCGCCCCGGCACGGTCAGAGTTTACCTGAACCGAAAGCGTTGGCTTGGCGCGAAGATTTTTCGGCACACCATCAAAAATCACACGGGTCGGCAAATTATCATCGCGCAAAACTTCAATCTTGCCATCAACTTCGATAATCACCCCATTATTAACCGACAACACTTTGGCCTTTTGTCGCGTCTCGCGACCAGAGCCGGGATTAACCCGCACAATCGTCACAACCTGCCCCACCGCCTTTTCCATCATCTTGGCCGGCGAGAGCAAATCAAAATCAAAATTCTGTTCGACAATAGAAACGCCGCTGGCCTGAAATCCCACCGAGGTCGGATCAATCGCCGACGACACATTGGGCAGTTCAATGATAGAGCGCCCATTGGCAAAATTAATGCTGCGCACATCATCCACCAGCGAAAGATTATCATTGTAAATGGTGATTTGCAGATCATCTGCCAAAGCCTGCGCAGACAGCGCCATCACTGCGCTCATAGCCCCTAAAATTGCGGTAAATCTTGTTGCGGATTTCATTATCGTCCCTCCCGTTAAAAAAGCTCTGGCCCATTACTAGCTTTACTATGGCCCGTTTCACTATCCCTGACAATGCGCCACAAAAAGGCCAGATAAGGGCAAGGCAAAGGCCGAATTGCGAAAACGCTTATTCCATCACAAAAAACACTGCCCCTTTACGAAATGTAACAAACTTCTTAAGTCATATCCTCATGAATGAAGACAATCTTTCCGGCTTTAGCGAAGCCATCGCAACCTATCACCAACGGGCCATGCCCAATGGCTGGCAACCGCACAGGCCAGAGCGTCCGAAAAAACTGGAAGGCGGCAAGCGATTAAAAGTTGTCTCCGATTATGAACCCGCAGGCGATCAACCCCACGCCATTGCCGAACTGGTCAAAGGCGTTGAAGCCAAAGAAAAAGATCAGGTCCTGCTCGGCGTCACCGGCTCCGGCAAAACTTTCACCATGGCCAAAATAATCGAAGCCACCCAGCGCCCTGCCCTCATTCTTGCCCATAACAAAACTTTGGCGGCGCAGCTTTATAATGAGTTCAAAGCCTTCTTCCCGGAAAACGCCGTTGAATATTTCGTTTCCTATTATGATTATTATCAACCGGAAGCCTATGTGCCGCGCACCGACACCTATATCGAAAAAGAATCATCCATCAATGAACAAATAGACCGTATGCGTCACGCCGCCACACGCTCCCTATTGGAACGCGATGATGTGATTATCGTCGCATCTGTCTCTTGCATTTACGGCATCGGTTCGGTGGAAACCTATACGGCCATGACTTTTGATCTGTCGGTGGGTCAGGAAATCTCGCGGCAAAAACTGCTCGCCGATATGGTGGCCATGCAATATAAGCGCAATGATGTCGCTTTTGCCCGGGGCTGTTTTCGGGTGCGCGGGGATGTGGTTGAAATTTTTCCGGCCCATTATGAAGACCGCGCTTGGCGGGTTTCCATGTTTGGTGATGAAATAGAAGAGATCACCGAGTTTGATCCCCTAACCGGACAAAAAACCGGCACGCTGGAAAATGTCCGGCTTTACGCCAATTCCCACTATGTGATCCCCAAGCCGACCCTGCAGCAGGCCATGCACAAGATCAAAGCCGAATTGCGCGAAGTCCTGCCAGTCTTGCGTGAGGAAGGAAGATTGCTCGAAGCCCAGCGCATTGAGCAGCGCGTGCAGTTTGATCTGGAAATGATGGCGGCAACCGGCTCCTGCGCCGGGATTGAAAATTATTCGCGCTATTTAACAGGCCGCGCCCCCGGCGAGCCACCGCCCACCCTGTTTGAATATCTACCAGAAAACGCACTTTTGTTTTGTGACGAAAGCCATGTCACCATTCCGCAGATTGGCGCCATGTTTCGCGGTGACTTTCAACGCAAAAAAACGCTGGCAGAATATGGTTTCCGCCTGCCATCCTGTTTGGACAACCGCCCGCTTAAATTTGAAGAGTGGGATCAGATAAGGCCGCAAAGCCTGCACATTTCCGCCACCCCCGGCCCGTGGGAACTCAACCAAACGCAAGGCGTATTTACCGAGCAAGTGATCCGCCCCACGGGCCTCATCGACCCGCCTGTGGAAATCCGGCCAGTTACACCTTCTCTCTCGGGGGATCGGAGAGGCGCAACCGGAGGCACCGGTCAGGTCGATGATGTTATTGAGGCGTGCAAGAAGTGTGCAACTTCAGGTGGTAAGATATTGGTAACCACACTTACAAAACGGATGGCCGAAGACCTCACCGAATATATGCATGAGCAAGGATTGCGCGTGCGCTATATGCATTCAGATATCGACACGCTGGAGCGCATCGAAATCATCCGCGAATTGCGCCTTGGGGTGTTTGATGTGCTGGTCGGAATCAATCTTTTGCGCGAAGGATTGGACATTCCCGAATGTGAATTGGTGGCCATTCTCGACGCGGACAAGGAAGGCTTTTTGCGCTCTGAAACCTCGCTAATACAAACAATTGGCAGGGCTGCACGCAATATCAAAGGTCGGGTGATCCTCTATGCAGACCGCATCACCGGCTCCATGGAACGGGCCATTGCCGAGACCGATCGCCGCCGCAATAAACAGATTGCCTATAACAAGGCCCATGGCATCACCCCGACCTCGGTAACCTCCAAAATTGCCGAGGTCATGGCCTCTGATGATATGGCCGCCAAGGCCGCATCCGGGGCCAGTTTTGTGGATTTCAAAAACTATCAAAGATCTGGTGGTGTTGTAAATCAGCAACAGGGCTTCGCGGAACAATCCGAGACGTTCAAAATCGGGAACAATCTCGCATCCCATATTGAGGCACTGGAGAAACAAATGCACCAGGCGGCAGGCAATCTCGAATTTGAAGAAGCCGCCCGCCTACGCGACGAAATAAAAGCCCTCCAG